>JAFOKI010000090.1 GCA_017419895.1 Eubacterium sp.
GAATCCCATTATCGGCATCGCGCCTTGATTCATACCGAAAATAGGCATGAACACAAACGACTGGAGCTTGAAGTAAACGCCGAGCACCGCTACAGCTGTTGCCGATACTGAGAGGATCATGTTGAAACCGATGTTCATAACCGAAACAAGCGACTGCATGAGGATCGACGGAAGTCCGACGGCATATATATCCTTCACGACTTTCCAGTCGATCTTGAAACCTCTCAGTTTAATATGTACGTCCTGTTTCTTATGCCTGAAAATGTATATCGCAACTATCAGCGCGACGCCTTGACCGATGACTGTAGCTATTGCTGCTCCGGCTACTTCAAGTCTCGGCATCCCAAAAAGTCCGAAGATAAATATCGGGTCCAGTATTATATTGGTGATCGCACCCGTCAAGCTTATAAGCATCGGAGCTTTCATGTTGCCTGTAGACTGAAGCACTTTTTCAAGCTGAAGATCCAGCGCGTTGAAAATGTTCAGCATACAGACGATCCTGAGATATGACAGCGTATAATTTCTTATCACATCAGCATTTTCTGTCAGGCTTTTTGTCGATATTGCTATGAACGGTCCCGCGACCAGGAGACCCATCAAAAAGAACAGGAACGCATTGATTATTCCGATCCTTATACTCGTACTCGCTGCTTGATCCGCTTCCTCATATCTTCTCGCACCAAGTCTTCTCGCTATCAGAGAGTTCACTCCGACGCTGCTTCCTATGCTTACCGCTATCATTATCATCTGGATCGGCATCGCATATGAAACAGCTGTTAGCGCGGACTCGCTGATCCTGCTTACGAACATGCTGTCTACAAGGTTGTAAACAGCATTAATGGTCATAGAGAGAACAGCGGGCCACGACATCTCGAGAAGCAATTTGCCAATCGGCGCTTCTCCCATTCTGGTAACACTGTTGCTTTTCACCGTTTGCGCTGAAGCCTTCCCTGGTGTCTTATCGTTATGGAGTTCTATTCTGGTTTCCTTTTCGCTTTCCAAATACGCTGCTCCGGTTTAACAATTAACTTATTAAGATCATGGGCAGGTCCGTAAGCCGGGTTCTGTTTCTGACGATCATCTGTCTTAGGCCCAACCTCGCGGCGGGCTCTAGCGGTCCACCTGTCGGACAACGGCGAGCAACCGTTTTGGCGTCCTTCGACCTTGCTCCGGATGGGGTTTACACGGCCGTCATGTCTCCATGACGCCGGTGAGCTCTTGCCTCACCATTTCAACCTTGCCACGGCATAACCCGTTTCGGCGGTATGTTTCTGTTGCACTTTCCCTATAGTTACCTACGCCGGACGTTATCACGGCATCCTGCTCTATGGAGCCCGGACTTTCCTCATGCACGCATTCACAAAGGAACCGTACACGCGACCGTCCGACCTGCCCATGAATGGTTATATTACCATAAAAATGGATCTATATCAATTTCAGAAGCGTAAATCTGACATTTTTCTTCCGCCTCCGAAACGGCATTTTCCAACAAAGCCTTCATATTTCTTGCAAATATCTTCTCGGAACCGTAATGGCCGGCGTCGAAGACTACGATCCCGCTTTCTGCGGCATATACAGCGTCATGATACTTGAGGTCTCCTGTTATATAAAGATCCGCTCCGGCTTTGATCGCTTCCTTCAGGAAACTGCCTCCGCTTCCTGTGCACCAGAAGACTTTCTTGATCATTCGTTCCTTATTGCCGGCAACTCTAACCATATTCTCGGACATCTCAAGAGCTTCTGCCGTTTTCCTTTTCATCGCAGGTACATCATATGCTTCCGGCAGTTCCGCTGACATCAGGAATCCATCGCCGTTTTCTTCAACGCGCATTTCGGCAAAACCAAGGCGCGCGCCAAGATCGTGATTATTGCCCAGAGGCGCTTTGTCAAAAGACGTATGGCATGAATACACTGAAATATCCGCTTTTAAAAGACGTTCGATATAGTTTCCCGTAATACTATTACAGTCAATTTTACTGATGCTGCCGAATATCAGCGGATGATGTGTGACGATGAAATCACAGCCTTTAGTTTCAGCCTCATCGATGACCGATCCCGTTATCTCAAGCGCCGTCAGAATGCGTAAAACATCACGTCTTTTGCTGTTTATCTGATAACCGCAGTTATCCCAGTCATCAGCCGTTTCCGATGGGCTGATGCTTTCAATAAGGTCTACTAGTTTTTCTTTTTTCATTACAATCTTCCTGCAAGTTCTTTTATCCTGGCGATACGCGCACCCGTTACCTTGTCATGACCGTTAAGAGAATAGTTTCTTTCTTCTTTTTTCAGTTTTCTTTCAAGATATTCAGCTGTGAGGTCTCCGCCGGTGATCACAAGCAATTCCGGATAATCCGCCTCCGCAGTAAATTCCGGATCCACTCCGTACATTACAGCGCTGCAACCAGTATCACCAGACATTATGTTCCTGTCAGGTTCGGCTGTTATCACTTCGCAGATGAACTTACCTTCTCTAACCAGTTTTTCTTTTTTAATATCGATGCCGGCAGAAGCAAGCGCCAGCCTCAGCCTTCCGGCGTTGTTTCTGGGCTGCAGTATATACTTCGCGAAAGACTTTGTTTTATCCGGCTCCGCCGACAGGATAGAAACTATCTCGATTCCACCCATTCCCGCAATTACCACGCAGTCCGCTGAACCCGGTTTTATATCCTCCAGACCTCCGCAGCACACGAATCTCAGCAGACCATCTTCTACTGCTTCCGGACAGTATTCACCGGCATTCATTATAGCTTTTCCCAAAGATTTCCTGCTGATATCCGTAAGTATCGCAAAAGGAGACCTTCCGGAAACGATTCTCGATATCCCCAGATAACCGTGATCTGTACCTATATCGATGAATGACGCTCCGTCAGGAATCTCCTCCGATATGCATTCAAGTCTCGCGCTGAGTTTTTTCATCAGTCAAGATAGTCCCTGAGTTTTTTCGCGCGTGACGGATGATGAAGTTTTCTAAGCGCTTTTGACTCTATCTGTCTGATTCTTTCACGTGTGACGTTGAATTCTTTTCCTACTTCTTCCAGCGTTCTAGCACGTCCGTCATCGAGACCGAATCTGAGTTTGAGCACTTTCTGTTCCCTGTCGGTCAGCGTGTCAAGCACCTCATTCAGCTGTTCCTTCATCATTGAATTCGCAACGGCGTCAGACGGTGACGGAACTTCCGTGTCGGGAATAAAGTCCTCAAGTCTGCTGTCTTCTTCTTCGCCTATCGGTTTGTCAAGCGAGGTCGGTTCCTGGGCGATCCTCTGGATCTCACGAACTTTTTCTACAGGCATTCCGAGTTCCTTTGCGATCTCTTCCTGCGTCGGTTCACGTCCAAGATCCTGGAGCAGCGTCCTGCTTACTCTCGTAAGTTTATTGATGGTCTCAACCATATGCACCGGGATCCTGATCGTCCTTGCCTGGTCGGCGATAGA
>JAFOKI010000091.1 GCA_017419895.1 Eubacterium sp.
GCACCAGAATCCGGTTCCGTACGCGGATGTCGTGACCACAACCACACATAAGACGATGAGAGGCCCGAGGGGCGGTATCATCATGACAAATGACGCCGATATCGCAAAGAAGATCGACACAGCTATGTTCCCTGGAACTCAGGGCGGACCGCTCATGCACATCATAGCAGCGAAAGCAGTCGCTCTCGGAGAAGCTTTGAGGCCTGAGTTCCGCGTGTATCAGCGCCAGATCAAATCAAACGCTGCGGCTCTCGCGGATACGCTTCTCGCAGGCGGAATGGAACTTGTTTCGGGAGGAACTGACAACCACCTGATGATGGTAGATCTTAAGAACCGTGACTTCAGCGGAAAGACATTTGAAACAAGGCTCGACAGTGTTGGAATCACGGCTAACAAAAACATGGTTCCCGGCGATCCGAGGAAACCTGCTGAAACGAGCGGCTTGAGACTCGGAACACCTGCCGTAACCACAAGAGGTTTCAAAGAGGAAGAAATGATCGAGATCGGAAAACTCATCTGTGACGCAGCAGACGATTTCGACGGAAAGCGCAAAGAAATCCAGGAAAAGGTCGCGGAAATCTGTGCCCGATTCCCGATTTATGAAAACGGTATCAAGAGGGGCGACAGGGGGACTCGTCTGATATAATGGGGTACCCGGTCAATGTACTCTGTAGTATAAAACAGAAAGGAGATCAAATGGGAAGATTGACAGGTAAAATAGCTGTAGTTACAGGCGCTTCAAGCGGAATGGGAAAAGAGATCGTCACCCTGTTCGCAAAAGAAGGAGCGAACGTCGTTGCGGTAGCGAGAAGAAAAGAGCGCCTTGAGGAACTCGCGGCATCTTTGAAAGATGAAGAAGGAAAAGTAGCCGTATTTCCGGGAGATGTTTCGCTGAAAGAGACGAATGAGGCAATGATAGATTTTGCGGTTTCGACATTCGGCGGCTTTGATGTTCTCGTGAATAACGCCGGTATCATGGACGATATGGCTGCGGTCGGTGATTTCAGTGACGATAAGCTGGCTTCCGTTTTCGCTGTAAACGTAAACGGACCGTTCTTTGCTACGAGAAAAGCAGTAAACACTTTCAAGGCTCTCGGAGTAAAGGGTTCGATAGTTCACATCGCGTCCGAAGGCGCTAGAAAAGCCTGTGCCGGCGCGGTTTACTGCGCAAGCAAAGCTGCAGTCGTATCGCTCTCGAACAATACCGCATATATGTATAAACCGGAAGGCATCAGATCGAACTGCATCATAGCTGGCGGCTTTGTGACTGAGATCTCGAATTCCATGGGGATGCCGAACATGGAAGCATACGGAAAAATCAAACCGGTGCTCGATACGGCTCCGGCTCCCGGAGATCCTGTTGAGATAGCAAGAGCTGTCCTGTATCTTGCAAGCGATGATGCTGCTTATGTCAGCGGCGCGGAACTTGCTGTTGACGGAGGCTGGTGCACAGCCTAGCGGTTTCTTCGGCTAATTGAATAATAAACAGTATGGACGATACCCGCCCCGACGATCACTGCCGCAAGGTAAATGATTATCCCGGCGGGTTTTCCTATTGCGGCATCCACGTCGCCGAATACGGGCTGGGAACTGTTATGGAACGGGGAGATATAGAACATGTCGCAGTCGCCAAACGGGTGAAGTGCGATGTCGATAACAAACGCGCATGCAGCAAGCGCGAGGAACAAAGCTGACGCACGGCAGTAGCTTTTGAATGACAGGACTTCCGGAGCAGCGGAGCGGCTTTGTTTTATTGATGAACTGAAAATCAAGATGGACAGAATCACCATAGCGGTGTGCCAGATATACCCGTGAGCTGTGAGCAGCGGGTGTCCGGCGAACGTAAAGCCTTCATGGTAAATAAGCGAAAGCGCGCCACCCAGCATCCCGTAATCCATGAGGAGTGTCAAGAGCGGCACGCCGCCACGGCCTGTGAGACCGTAGAGTATACAGAGGTATATCGGCATAGAACAAAGCTGGAACGGGAGATACCACACGTTGTATTCACCGAACACGCCGAAATACAGATAGAACTGTTTGGCAGCCTCCATCACAAGAAAGAATATGCCGAATGCGAGCATCGTTTTCCGGTTCATGGCCTGTTCTCCGAATACCACATCAGCATAAGATCCGTGATCAGTTTATAACTGTTGATTCCTTCTGTGATCCCGTTGGACTTCAGATAAGCGTCGTTAAGGTTGTCCTGGATTTCGGAAGCTTTGTTCTCGTGAGTGCGCCAGAACTCGTTGTTTTCGTTGAGTTCGGTGAGTACGTCACGAGGCAGGCTGGAACGGAGTGCGCGGAAAGCATCGGGATCGGCTTTGTAGAGGTCGTTCCCCGCATAAACCCATGCCGTGATCCAGCCGCTCCTCTCAAAAGCCGGGTCGCCGGAACCTATGCATGCCAGCCAGCCGATGTAATTGGCTTCGCTCTCGTTCATCAGTCCCTTGAGATGTGAAAGTTCGTGGCATGCAGTGAAGGGTTTGTTGTAAGCGGTCATCTCGCCGTTGTAATTTGCTTCTATGGTGAATGGGGAATAAATACCGGTGACTCCGGACATAGAGAACGGCCTGGACACGATGATCCTTTTCGGTATGGGATAATAACCGCTGAGTCTGGGA
>JAFOKI010000092.1 GCA_017419895.1 Eubacterium sp.
CGAAGTCAAGAGAATAATCAACGAGCCGACAGCGGCATCGCTTTCATACGGTCTTGATAAAGAAGAAGGCGCTCATAAGATCCTCGTATACGACCTGGGCGGCGGCACATTCGACGTATCTATCCTCGAGCTCGGCGACGGAGTATTCGAAGTACTCGCAACAAACGGCGATACACATCTCGGCGGAGACGACTTTGACAACGTCGTTATGAACTGGCTCGCGGACACATTCGCGCAGCAGCACGGTGTTGACCTCAGAGCAGACAAGATGGCTCTTCAGAGACTTAAGGAAGCCGCGGAAAAGGCCAAGAAGGAGCTCTCGAGCGCGCAGACGACCAACATCAACCTGCCGTTCATCACAGTAACGGCTGAAGGTCCTCTCCACCTCGATACAGAACTCACAAGAGCAAAATTCGATCAGCTTACCGCACATCTCGTAAACCGCACGATCGAGCCGATGAACAAGGCAATGCGTGACGCAGGCGTTACGAACAGCGATATCTCCAAGGTCATCCTGGTCGGCGGATCCACACGTATCCCGGCAGTCCAGGAAGCTGTCAAGAGAGTGACCGGAAAAGAGCCGTTCAAGGGCATCAACCCGGATGAATGCGTTGCTGTAGGCGCGGCTATCCAGGCAGGCGTACTCACAGGAGAAGTCCATGACGTACTGCTCCTCGATGTAACACCGCTTTCGCTCTCCATCGAGACACTCGGCGGAGTAGCTACAAAGCTCATCGAGAGAAACACAACTATCCCGACAAAGAAGAGCCAGATCTTCTCGACCGCTGCCGATAACCAGACAGCCGTTGACATCCACGTAATGCAGGGTGAAAGAGAGATGGCAGCCGGCAATATCACGCTCGGAAGATTCCAGCTCACCGGTATAGCTCCGGCTCCGCGCGGAATCCCGCAGATCGAGGTAACATTCGACATCGACGCAAACGGTATCGTAAACGTAAGCGCGAAAGACCTCGGTACAGGAAGAGAGCAGGCTATCACGATCACTTCCTCTACGAACCTTTCGGAAGACGAGATCAGACGTAAGGTCCAGGAAGCAGAACAGTATGCCGCGGAAGACAAGAAAAAGAAAGAACAGGTCGAGCAGCGCAACCAGGGCGAGCAGATGGTATACGCTACAGAAAGCCTCCTGAAAGACATCGGCGACAAGATTTCGCCTGATGACAAGGCTGCTCTGGAATCCGCCAAGAGCGCTCTTCAGTCGGCTCTGGACGCAAACAATCCGGACGACATCAAGCAGAAGATGGACGCTCTTATGGCCAAGACCAATGAAGTTTCGACCAAGCTCTATCAGCAGGCAGGACCGCAGGGCGGCCCGGGAGCAGGCGGCTATGATCCGAACATGGGCGGAGGTTTTAACCCGAACATGGGTGGACAGGGCGGCTATAACCAGAATATGGGCGGCGGCTACGATCCGAACATGGGTCAGGCAGGCGGCGATGACAACGTTGTCGATGCAGACTACACAGTGGTTGACGAAGACAGATAATCCCTGGATGGGGCATTAGCCATAAACGGCTGAATATCAACAAAAACAGATATATTTGATATATCGGGAATACATTAAGAAAGTGTCGGCGCAGATCTGAAAAACGGTCTGCGCCGATAGTGAGTTAAAGATATGGCAGAGAACAAACGCGATTATTACGAGGTCCTTGGGCTTAAAAAAGGCGCGACTGAGGATGAAATCAAGAAGGCTTTCCGCAAGATGGCTCTAAAGTATCATCCTGACAGGAATGCCGGCGACAAGGAAGCGGAAGAAAAATTCAAGGAAGTAAACGAGGCTTACAGCGTACTTTCAGATCCCGAAAAGAAACAGAAGTATGATATGTTCGGTTTCGCGGGCGTAGACCCGAATTCCGGGTTCGGAGGTGCCGGAGGCGGTGGATTCTCGGGCGGATTCGAGGATATCTTTGATATGTTCGGAGGTATGTTCGGTGGTGGCGGATTCGGTGGATTCGGCGGAAGGACGCAGAGACGAAACGCGCCTGTAAAAGGCCGCGATCTTCAGCAGAGTCTGACGATAGATTTCACGGAAGCCGCGTTTGGTGCCAAAAAAAATATCAGTTTGAACAAATATGTGGTATGCTCTACTTGTAACGGGGATGGTGCTGCCCCCGGTACGAGCAAGCGGACATGCTCCAAATGCGGAGGGACCGGTCAGGTCATGAGCGTGAGGAGAACAGCGTTCGGTCAGTTCCAGAGCAGCCAGCCCTGTCCGGACTGCGGAGGGAAAGGTGTTATTATCGATTCCCCGTGTCCTGACTGCAAAGGTGCAGGCAAGATCAGAAAGCTCATCAAGATCGATATCAACATACCGGCAGGTGTTGACAACGACAGTGTGATACCGATCAGAGGGCAGGGCGAGCCCGGAGAGAATGGAGGACCCGCGGGAGATCTCTACATAGTGATCAGGGTCAAACCGCATGAATTGTTCAAGAGAGACGGGGACGATCTATGGATCGAGATCCCGATCAGATTCGACCAGGCGGCTCTCGGAGACAATATCACCGTGCCGACGCTCGACGGAAAAGTCGCGTACAACGTTCCGGCGGGAACACAGCCGGGTACGGTTTTCAGGCTTAAGGGAAAGGGCGTGAAAAGTGTCCGTACGGGAAGAATGGGAGACCTTTATGTAACGGTCAACCTTGAAGTACCGACCAAACTTAACGCAGCGCAGAAAAAACTCGTCGAGGAGATGAGAAACGGCATTACCGATGCCAGTTACAAAAAACAATCAGGCTTTGCCAAAAAGCTGAAAGACCTGTTCTCATGATGACGCAGCTGAGCAGTTGCGTTTGAATCAGTCCCGAGGTCCGGGTTAGCCATATTTCCCGGGCCGGCGGGCGGTCGGGCAGGCGCCGCGGGTGCGGCTCTGCTATTATAAGAAAGGGGAAATGAATGGCAAGATCTCTGGTCGAAATCAAAAACGTTACAAAGGCTTTTGGAGAGAACATCGTACTGGACGACTTCAGCCTTTCGGTTGGCGAAAACGAATTTATGACACTTCTCGGTCCGTCAGGATGCGGAAAAACCACACTGCTCAGGATAGTAGGCGGTTTTGATACACCGGACTCGGGACGTGTCTTTTTTGAAGGTAAAGACATTACCGACGTGCCGCCGAACAAAAGGCAGGTCAACACGGTGTTCCAGAAATACGCTTTGTTCCCGCATATGAACGTGGGTCAGAACATAGCATTCGGGCTCAAGATAAGCGGGAAAACGGACGAGTACATCCGTGACAAGGTCAAATACGGTCTCAAAATGGTAAACCTTGAGGGGTTCGAATCCAGAAGGATAGAATCTCTTTCGGGAGGCCAGCAGCAGCGCGTCGCTATGGCAAGAGCCATAGTGAACGAACCCAAGCTTCTGCTTCTCGACGAACCGCTCGGAGCGCTCGACCTGAAACTCAGGCAGGAACTTTCATATGAGCTCAAGAAACTCAAAGATGAACTTGGTATCACATTCCTTTACGTCACCCATGACCAGGAAGAGGCTCTCACCATGAGCGATAAAGTAGTCGTCATGAACGGCGGCTACATCCAGCAGATGGGAACACCTGAGGAAATCTACAATGAGCCGCAGAACGCTTTTGTTGCGCAGTTCATTGGCGACAGCAATATCGTCGACGGCATCATGCTTGAGGACAGGCTCGTAGAGATCTACGGAGCCGCATTCCCGTGCATAGACGAGGGATTCGGGGAAAAACAGCCTGTTGACGTAGTTATCAGACCGGAGGATATCATCATCAGGAAACCGGGAATGGGCAAGATGGACGGTGTGGTCACCAGTAACGTATTCATTGGAGTGCATTATGAGATGATCGTACTTGCGAACGGTTTCGAGTGGCTGGTGCAGGATACGACAAGCTATGCTGTTGGAGAAGAAGTAAGTATAGATGTTCTCCCGGAGAATATCCAGATAATGCATAAACCCAAAACAAAAGAAGCTGAAGCTATTGAGCTTGACGTATAGAAGGGAGGCGGGAATGAAAAGAAAATACACTGCCATCCCGTTCGTCATATGGCTCATAGCGGGTACCTTTATACCGCTTCTGGTTGTCCTGTATTACGGATTGACCGACAGAACGGGAAGTTTCACTCTCAACAATATCCTAGCGATTTTTGAACCGGTGCATCTGAAAGCGCTGGGGCTTTCGCTTGGCCTTTCGGCGATAAGCACTATCGTCTGTTTCCTCCTTGCTTTTCCGCTTGCCTTGATACTGAAATCCGGGAGCCTGGGAAGGAAAGGATTCATTGTATTCATATTCATCCTTCCGATGTGGATGAATTTCCTGCTCAGGACAATGGCTTGGCAGGTACTCCTCGAAAAAGGCGGCATATTCTACAATATGCTGTCGGCGCTGCATCTTCCGACGCTGCAGATAATCAATACACCGGCAGCTATCGTGCTCGGCATGGTATATGACTTTCTGCCGTTTATGGTGCTGCCGATATATAACGTGCTCATGAAGATCGATGACAACGTGATAGAGGCTGCGCAGGATCTCGGAGCTACAAAGGGCAGAGTTATAAGGTCTATACTTTTGCCGCTCAGCGTTCCGGGAATCGCAAGCGGAGTAACTATGGTATTCGTTCCGTCGCTCACCACGTTCGTAATCTCGAATATCCTGGGCGGAGGCAAGATATATCTCATAGGTAATATAATCGAGCAGGAATTCACTACGAGCGCGAACTGGAACCTCGGTTCAGGCATATCGCTTGTCATGATGATATTCATAGTATTGAGCATGACGCTTCTTGCAAAACTCGATAAAAGCGGGGAGGGATCGTACTTATGAAAAAGGCATTCAAAACGATCTATCTCATCATCATATTACTGTTCCTCTATCTGCCTATACTGACACTCGTCGTGCTTTCCTTTAACGAGAGTAAATCGATGTTCAAATGGGCTGGATTCTCGCTCAAGTGGTACAGGGAAATGTTCTCAAACATGCAGATCCTGTCTGCACTGTGGAACACGTTCTCGATAGCGCTTTGTTCTTCGATCATTGCGACGATTATAGGAACTCTTGCATGCGTTGGAATCATGTCTATGGGGAAACGTACGCAGAACTTCCTGATGGGATCGAACCAGATACAACTTCTGAACGCGGATATCGTCATAGGTATCTCGCTCATGCTGACATTCATAGTTTTTGGATTCTATCTGAACTGGGGTACGGTGCTCCTTGCGCATGTGACATTCTCGATACCATATGTTATCCTTTCTGTCATGCCTAAACTAAAGCAGGCCGGAAAGACGCACTATGAAGCCGCTCTCGACTTAGGCGCGACTCCGTCGTACGCATTCAGAAAAGTAGTTATACCCGAGATAAGACCGGGTATAGTCTCCGGATTCCTGCTTGCGTTCACGATGTCTGTCGATGATTTCGTCGTCACTCACTTCACGAGAGGCGCAGGGATCAATACGATCTCGACATTGATTTACAGTGAAGTAAAGGTAGGCATCAGGCCGACTTTGTTCGCGCTGTCTACTGTGATATTCGTTATAGTTCTGGCTGTACTTGTTGCAGTGAATATAGCCCAGGCCAAGAAACCGCAAGGCAGCGAGTCGCTCGCGATCATAGGGGAGGCGATGTCATGAAAAAGATAATTTCAGTATTCGTCGCGGTCCTCATGGCCGTCATGCTCCCGCTGTCGCTTACAGCCTGCAGTCATGGCAACCCGGATGAAGTCCTGATTTTTTGCTACGGCGATTACATGGATCCTGAGGTCGTTGACAGGTTTGAGGATCTTACGGGGCTTCGCGTGGTCATAAACACTTTCGATACGTGCGAAGAAATGTACCCGGTCATCAAGAACCAGGCAGGCGTTTACGACGCAATCTGCTGCTCTGACTATTTCATCGAACGTATGAGAAACGAGGATATGCTCCAGGAAATCGATTACAGCAACGTGCCGAACGTTTCTAATATCGGCGAGAGATGGATGAAATACTCTGACCAGTATTTCGATCCGGGCAACAAGTATTCCGTGCCGTATCAGCTTGGAATCGCGGGCATAATGTATAATACTACAAAGATTGAACCAGGCGAGATCACTTCCTGGAATGACCTCTGGGATGAGAAATATGCGGGCAAGATGATCGTCCAGGATAGTTTGCGAGATACATTCGCAATGGCTCTTAAAGCTAAAGGTCATTCACTCAACACGATGTCCGAGGACGAGCTCGCTGAAGCTACTCAATACCTGATAGACCAGAAGCCGCTCGTTTATAAATACGCGAACGACTCGGCCAGAGACCTTCTGATAGGTAATTCCGCGGACCTCGGAGTCGTGTGGAACGGTGAAGTGCTCTACAGCCAGGAACTTAACGAGGACCTCGACTTTGTAATACCCGAAGAGGGAACGGAGATATTCATCGACAGCTGGTGCATCCCCAAGAACGCTTTCCATAAGGAAAACGCGGAAGCGTGGATCAATTTCATGTGCAGACCGGATATCGCTTACCAGAACTTTGAGTACCTGACATACAGCACGCCGAATGAAGGCGCGATAGAGTTGATGGACGAGGAGTATCTCGAGAGCGAGGCTCTGTGGCTTCCGGATTCTTTGTTCGAGAAGAGTGAGATCCTGCGGGACCTCGGTCCGGACGGCGACGACATGTACAGCAAATACTGGAAGACATTCAAGTCAGAGTAGATAAAAAGCCGCGCTGCGGTGAATAATAATTGGTCATTATTGGTTAATTAAAACGGAGGATAATATGAGATATGAGATCAAAGGCGGAAATCTGCCGGTAGTAATCTGCACGCTCGATGGCGGTGAATCGATGTTCACGGAATCAGGCGCGATGTCATGGATGAGCCCGAACATGAAAATGGAAACAACGTCCAGAGGCGGATTTGGTAAGGCTCTGGGCCGTATGTTCTCGGGAGAGAGTCTTTTCCTGAACAGATATACGGCAACGGGAGGACCCGGAATGATCGCTTACGCGTCAAGCTTCCCGGGTGAGATCAGGGCATTTGACGTAACGCCGGGCAACGATCTGATCGTTCAGAAATCAGCTTTCCTTGCGGCTGAAGAAGGCGTCGAACTGTCGGTCTTCTTCCGTAAAAAAATCGCAGCCGGTCTGTTCGGCGGTGAAGGATTTATCATGCAGAGAATATCAGGTCAGGGAACTGCGTTCATCGAGATCGATGGTTCCGCGATCGAGTATCAGCTCGCGCCTGGTCAGCAGATCATAGTCGACACAGGATATGTCGCGGCAATGGATGCGACATGCAGCATGGACGTTGTGACTGTTCCCGGTGTCAAGAATATGCTTCTGGGTGGAGAAGGCCTGTTCAACACAGTTGTTACGGGTCCGGGAAGAGTGATCCTCCAGACAATGCCGCTCAGCAACGTCGCTGCGATAATCGGAAGCCACATCACAACGGGCTAAACTGCGGATCGATCGTCTGTCGACAGATATCACTACAAAGCTTGCTGCCGCGAATGCGGCAGTTTTTTTATTTATCAAAAAACACTTGCAATTTATCGAACATATGATAATATGTTCATATGAAAGAACGTGAATCATGGAGGAAGGAAATGCATAAGCACGTACACGCCGATAATGAAATAATCGAAAAGACCGTTGAGAGCGCGGAGATCGGAATGATGGACGAAGACGAACTGATAGATCTCGCGGAGCTTTTCAAGGTTTTTGCGGATTCGACGAGAATCAAGATACTTTACGATCTTTTCCGCGGTGAAAAGAACGTGACCGAGATCTGCGAGGACATCGCGATGAACCAGTCTGCAGTATCTCATCAGCTGAAAATCCTCAAGGCATCAAAACTCGTGAAGGCGCGCAGACAGGGAAAATCCATGTATTACGCGCTCGCCGATGACCACGTCAAAACTATCATTGCGATGGGTAAGGAACATATAGAAGAATAGGCAAAACTGAGTTGAAAGCGGCAAATTGCCGCGGGAGGACAAAATGATCAAGAAGTATAAGGTAGAAGTAGACTGCGCAAACTGTGCCGCAAAAATGGAAGAAGCAATCAAAAAACTCGAGAAAGTCAATAACGCGACAGTCAATTTCATGACCCAGAAAATGACTATCGACGCGGACGTGGAAGATATGGATGCTTTCATGGATATCGTCGAAAAAGAATGCAAGAAGGTAGAGCCTGACTGCGAGATCTACAGATAATTACAGGCTGACAAGGAGCGGCAATGCAGCGACTGAGACGAGCCGGTCTGTTTTGCCGGAACTATAGGATATGACAAAAAAACTAAAACGTGAACGCAAAAAGATAATAATCGCGCTGGTGATTTTCCTGATGCTGATGGCGCTTCATTTAGTCGCTGAACGTCAAGGCGCGGAAACAGGACAAATGTGGGCTGTTCTGAACAACAGATGGTTCATGTTCGCTTTGTTCCTCGTACCATATCTTATAGTCGGCTCAGGAGTCGTCAAGAATGCATTTCTCGGTATCAAAAACAGGCAGATGTTCGACGAGTCGCTTTTGATGACGCTCGCGACATTCGGTGCATTTGCGACAGGTGAGAATGCTGAAGCCTGCGCGGTTATGCTCTTCTATCAGATAGGGGAGTTCTTCCAGAAATATGCGGTCGGTAAATCCAGAGGCTCGATAAGCGAACTGATGGAGCTCGCGCCGGATTTCGCGAATATCAGAAGGGAAGACGGCAGCGTTGAAGTTATCGATCCGGAGGAAGTCGAAATCGGGGATATTCTCGTGATCAAGCCGGGCGAAAAGATTCCGGTAGACGGCACTGTTATTTCCGGATACAGCATGGTGAATACCGCTGCGCTCACAGGTGAACCTGTTCCGAGAAGCGCATCGGAAGGCGACCAGATCATATCCGGTTGTATCAATGGGGAAGGCCTTCTTACCATCCGGGCTGACAA
>JAFOKI010000093.1 GCA_017419895.1 Eubacterium sp.
CCTGACTGCCGAGCTTTCATCATATGTCCCTGCAATGTCTCTTTCCGTGAACATGTCCGTGACGGTGCTTACCTGCGTTACTTTTGAAGAATCATTTTCTGCAGCAGCGCTTTCTTCTGTGCTCTGCACCGCTCCGGAAGAATTACTTTCTGTTGCTGTCTGCGCCGCGCATGCCGTAAATGAGCATGTCATCATGAGAGTAAGCCCAAGGGCGAGCGCAGCACGCTTTGTTTTATTGAATTTCATTTCGTTTCTCCTTTTTCTTATATATCATCCTGCATTATCCACACATTAGAGTGCATCCGATACATAGCCTTGTTTCATCACGCTCACTTCCAAATTCCCGTTCCTGCATCTGATCATATCCACCATTTCTTTCTCCGCTGCCGGATCTTTCAGGGTGATGTCATAAGTGAGTTTGAAAAGGCTGCCCATCGCCGATGATTTGGCTTTCACGAGCTCATACTGAGACGCATACTTGTCGAGGATATCGTCGAATACAGTCGTATAATCCAGATCCTCGGGGACCGTTACTTTCATGCGGCGCATGGATGAAAGTCCGCCCTGACCCATACCGTAAGTCTGGATAAGCATCATCACCACGCCCATGATCACCGTGAACAAAGCCGCATAAGCAAGGTACCCCATTCCGCATATCAGTCCTGTTCCCATTGCCAGGAATATGGTCGCGATATCCTTTGCGGAGCCCGGCGCTGACCTGAATCTTACAAGGCTGAACGCTCCCGCTACCGCGACGCCTGCTCCGATGTTCCCGTTCACCATCATGATCACCACCGCGACTATAGCGGGAAGCATTATGAGAGTCGCGAGAAAACTTCCGGTATATTTATTCTTGTACCGGTAGAAGAACGCGATCACCAGTCCGAGTACAAGCGCCCCGCCTATGCAGAGCAGAAAATCCGCTATATCTATTACAGATGCCGCATTGGCATCAAACAGCCCTTGAAAGATCGTATCCATATTCTGTCCTTCCTTCCCTTATATCGTTCAGCGCGCGCACTCTTTCCGCGAGCTGTCTTTTTATTCTCTCCGGGGCGCCTGTTTCACTCACGAGCGCCTCGTACGATTTACCGTATTTTGAAAAACTTGCTTTGTAGATTTTGCCTGCCGAAAGCGTGTCTGTAAGCCAGATCGGCATGGCTTTTGAAGTCTTTATCTCCATCAGGACCACTCCTTCAGGAAGTATGCGGTGTCCTCCTGTGCCGGACCTTAGATCCAGATCGTCAGTCCTCCACCGGACGTTCCTGTCGAATGTTATCCTAAGATCGCTGTCGTAGTTGCAGTACCATGCCTCCCTCTCGTAGCAGATCATCATCGCAGGGGCAAGTCCGGGATATCGCTCTATCGCGTAAGCAATCTCTGCTGCTATCTGACTTTTGCGATATTTATTGCCGTCACCCGCCATGATCCGCTCAGCCATAGCGCTGTCACCCCCGAACAGATACGGCGCATCGCAGGCATGTATTTTGAGCCGTCTTTTATATACGACCCCGTCATACTTCTTTTTGAGTTCCACAAACACCTTGTCGTCATCGGCAGCTGTCCCGTAGCTTCTCAGCCTCACTTTTTCCTTGTATTCGGGATGCTCGATCGACCGCCTTATAAGCAGATTGTCCGGGGTATCACAGTAGAGACTCATTATCGTGCTCCTGCCGTGTTCATCTTCCCTCATGTGCGGCTTGATCACATTCATTAGCGCTTCGTACTGGAACTCCGTGATTTTGTATTTGATTTCATATCTTTTGAATATTGATCTGTCAGCCATCTCACGGCTCCTTTTCAGAATTCGCCCGGCAAACTGCCAAGACCTGTGAATTCATATATATCGATATTGTGATTTCCAGTTTCCGGATCGCTGCCCCCGGGAGCCGGCAAAAGATTCTTTGTTTCCGGGCTTTCTATCTCGTATCTTATGACCGAAAGCCCTGCGAGGAATGCTCCTGCGATCCAGTAAAGCTTGGTGTAATCGGATGTCGTGCCGTAGATATCGAACACTCCTGTGAGGCAGCTGCCCGCAGTAAGCGTCATGACTGCCCAGAAGTTCAGCATCCTCGATACCTGCCCGGGCTCATGCATGGAGAACGCTTTCCGGAAAAGCACCGGAACGATCCCGAAAAGTATGGGAAAGGCTGCAAGTCCTATCATGTAGATCGAATAGACCTGATGACTGAACATCTCGTAAACAAAGCTGAATACCGCACAGAACACGGCAAATCCCGCATACCCTTTTATCGTTCTCTTATCAGCCGATGTAAACAATGTCACTCACACTCCTTTCCCTGATACTTCCCCCGCTGGTCGGGTTGTTGATAACGCTGCCGTTAAACCACATAGTGGATGAACCGCCCCCATCGAGATTGTACGCAGTCCTGCAGCCAAGCTTCTCCATGAAACTGCCGAGTTCATAAAGGCTCAGGCCTTCACTCGCATCTGTTCTTCCGTCAGATACCACGAACACATAATGTGTATCGCTTATCCAGCCAATCGCGGTCCTGGGATTGCTGCTCTTCGATTTTGAGACCTCTTCACCCTCAGAGACCGTGATGCTTCCGTTTTCGACCAACCCCGGTCCGAAACAGAACACATTCATCGCGCCTTTTTCAATGAGTTCAGCAGCTGTGATGTCGCCTTCCTTTATGACTTCCATGCTGCCGTCCTTATAGATAACCAGATCCTCCTGGTCCGGATTTTTGGACGTTTCACTGTAAATGATTCCGTTCCTGATCACATACCCCGATCTCGCGCTGTAATAGTCCCCGTTTATGGCAAGCACAGCGCCTTTTGATTCCGCGATCACCGAAGTTTTTTCAGTGATGTTTTTTCCGTATATGTCATCGGCAAATGCCGTTTTCAACGATCCCGCGTTGTCCAGAACAACGTCCGCTACATAAATGTCCGTCCCATTCTCTCTGTATGTGCTGATCGTGATCTCTACGCCGTCTGCTTTGTAGGATTCAGCGGATTCTGTAACTTCTGCGGATCCGCCCTGCGTTTCCTCTTCAGC
>JAFOKI010000094.1 GCA_017419895.1 Eubacterium sp.
AACATGAATTTGTTATTTCCGCAAAGATTTTAAGCGAAATATCAAAGATAATGTCCGATTCTGAAGAAGGCGATACCGGAACTCTATATCTGGGAGAAAAGAAAGCAGTCTTCAGCTTTGACAATATCCAGGCTGAGATGAAACTGCTCGACGGTAAATTCGTTCCTTATAAAGATGTAATAGACAAAACAAGCAGCATTACTGTAAATGTAGAAAAACTTCTTCTCATGGAGAGTGTTGAAAGAGCTTCTCTCCTTGCGAGAGCCGGAAAGAACAATCTCATCAAAATGACCCTGAACGGAAATGTTATGACTATTTCCTCCGATTCAGAAGAAGGAAGGGTAAAGGAAGATATAGCGGTCATGAAAGATGGCGCCGATCTTACCATAGGATTCAATGCCAATTATCTCATCGATGTACTGAAAGCGATCGATGATGATGAGATCACAATGATGTTCAACAAAGGCACAGATCCATGCATCATCAAATCGCCGGAAGGTGAAAAATACGAATATCTGATACTTCCCGTAAGGATCTGATATGTACATAAAAAAACTCGATCTTATAAATTTCCGGAATTACGAAGATCTCTCCATAGACTTCGACGAGAAAGTAAACCTTATCGTCGGGGAAAACGCGCAAGGGAAGACCAATCTGATAGAAGCGGTCTACCTCTCTTCGATGGGGAGGTCTTTTCGTACGTCCAGAGACAATGAAATGATAAGATTCGGGGAGAAAACAGCTGTAGTAAGGGTACAGGCAGAAAAAGAATACATAAATACAAAAGTAGATATAACGATAGACAGACATTCGAAGAAATTCTTCAGAAAAGACGGATCTCCTGTAAGGAAAATGTCAGAACTGATGAAGAATATAATAATTGTCGTCTTTTCACCTGAAGATCTGAGCATAGTAAAAGAAGAACCTGAACTCAGAAGAAAATTCATTGACCGTGAGCTTTCCCAGATAAAACCTGTATATTTCAACGATCTTTCATCACACAGGAAGGCTCTTCTTCAGCGTAACGCATATCTGAAAGAAGATAATATAGACAAGGATATGCTGGCTGTATGGGATAATGAGCTTGTTAAATACGGCGCTGAAATAATGAGGCTCAGAAAGAGCTTTGTTGAAAAAATCAGCGAGTCAGCCGGAAGAATATACTCAAGCATAACCAATGGCGCCGAATCAATGAGGATAGAATACGATCCTTACTTAGAATACTCTGATGACAAAGCCGCGCAGCGGGAAATAATCGCTTCCGCGCTGGAAAAAACACTTGAGACCGATCTTAAAATGAGGACTACTACAGCAGGGCCTCATAAAGACGACATTAAATTCTTTGTAAATGACATAAACGCGAGAAAATACGGATCTCAGGGGCAGCAAAGGACCTGCGCGCTCGCGCTCAAGCTCGCCGATCTTGATTTCATTAAGGAAGAAACAGGTGAAGAAGGTATTCTCATACTCGACGACGTAATGAGTGAACTCGATCCAACCAGACGCGAGTATTTGATAAGAGCACTCTCAGAAAACCAGGTTTTCATCACTTCTACAGAGATAGATGAAGGTCTTCTGAAGGCTTATCCGGACGCAAAAATTATTACGGTTAAAAAAGGAACGGTTGTTCTGTAGATATATAAGGTAGTTTTCAGACTATTCTCGGCGGATTTTTTACGGTCTCGCCGATTTTTTTCTTAAAAATGATTTAGGAGCTTAAAAGGCTCTTTTTTCTTGTAGAAACGCATATTTTGTGCTATAATTGTATAGCTATATACAATAGGTAGTAATTAATTAATATAAGTATAAAAAAGGTGAATGATTTATGGCAAAAAAGGATAAAGCAAGCGATTACGATGCGTCACAGATACAGGTCCTTGAAGGTCTGGAAGCAGTCCGTAAAAGACCCGGTATGTATATAGGTTCGACAGGACCGAGAGGTCTTCATCATCTGGTGTATGAGATACTCGACAACAGTATAGATGAATCCCTTGCTGGTTTCTGTAAGAATATTGAAGTTGTCATCAGGGAAGACAACTCGATCCTCGTAAAAGATGACGGCCGTGGTATGCCTGTAGACATGCATCCCAAGATGAAGATCCCGGCTGTTGAAGTAATACATACAGTGCTCCATGCCGGCGGAAAATTCGGCGGCGGGGGATATAAGGTATCCGGCGGTCTTCACGGTGTAGGCGCTTCTGTAGTAAATGCTCTTTCCACCAGGATGATAGTGGAAGTCGCGAGAAATGAGAAACTCTACAGGATCGAATTCGAAAGAGGAAAGACTGTATCTAAATTAAAAGAAGTAGGAACATCGAAACATACGGGTTCTCAGACCGAGTTCTGGCCGGATCCGGAGATTTTCGATGATACAATTTATGACTTTGATACACTTCAGCACCGTCTCCGCGAGATGGCTTTCCTTACAAAGGGTGTAAAGATCACGCTTAAGGACGAACGTCCTGGTCAGAAAAAGAAGGAAGTCTATCATTACGAAGGCGGACTCAAGGAATTCGTAAAACATCTCAATAGAAATAAGGATGCTATACACGAGGATATAATCTACTTCGACAATCAGGAAAAAGACCATGAAGTAGAAATTGCTATCCAGTACACCGACAGATACAACGAGCTGATATTCTCTTACGCGAACAATATCAATACAACTGAAGGAGGAACTCATCTCGTAGGATTCAAATCCGCTCTTACCAGAGTTTTCAACGATTACGCCAAAAAGAACAAATTCCTGAAAGACGGAGACCAGCTTTCGGGAGAAGACGTAAGGGAAGGAATGACTGCAGTAGTTTCGGTCAAGCTTTCCGAGCCGCAGTTTGAAGGCCAGACCAAGACCAAACTCGGCAACATGGATATGAGGGGCTTTGTTGACTCGACGACGAGTTATTATCTCACGGCATTTCTTGAGGAACATCCAAAGCAGGCCAAGATAATAATGGATAAGGCTCTCAGGGCTTCGCGCGCCAGGGAGGCAGCTAGGAAAGCGAGAGAACTTACCAGAAGAAAAGGCGTTCTTGAAACACTTTCGCTTCCAGGAAAACTCGCTGACTGCTCTGAAAAAGATCCGGCTCTTTCGGAAATATTCCTGGTCGAGGGTGACTCCGCTGGCGGTTCCGCAAAACAGGGAAGAGACAGAAAACGCCAGGCTGTGCTTCCGCTCAGAGGTAAGATCCTGAACGTCGAAAAAGCGCGTCAGGAAAAAATGCTGAATTCGGAAGAAATCAAGAATATGATCACAGCCTTCGGCTGCGGTATAGGCGACGAATTCAACATAGACAAGCTGCGTTATCACAAGATAATAATCATGACCGATGCCGACGTCGACGGGGCGCATATCAGGACGCTTCTTCTCACGTTCTTCTTCCGTTACATGACTCCGCTCATCGAGCAGGGATATGTTTACGCGGCGCAGCCGCCTTTGTTCAGGGTGAAAGCCGGAAAAGACACATGGTATACATATTCGGATAAAGAGCAGAACAAGCTTCTTGCCGATCTCGAGGCTAAAAAAGCCGGCAAGGTCGAGATCCAGAGATACAAAGGTCTCGGTGAAATGGACTTCAACCAGCTTTGGGAAACGACCATGGATTACAACAGCAGGACTCTCGTTCAGATAACTGTTGAAGACGCGACCGCGGCTGATGAGATATTCACGACACTCATGGGTGACAAAGTTCCGCCAAGGCGTGATTTCATCCAGAAGAACGCGAAATACGCAGTACTTGATATTTAAAAGGAGATAAATTTTGGCCAAGGAAAAACAGATAGATATCATGGAGGACAGCAAGCTTATCAGGCATGAGATCCATGATGAGATGAAAAACTCCTATATCGACTACGCGATGAGCGTTATTGTCGGACGTGCGCTTCCTGATGTAAGGGACGGAATGAAACCCGTTCACAGAAGGATAATGTACGGCATGTCCCAGCTGGGAGTCACACCTGATAAACCCTACAAGAAATCGGCGAGGATCGTCGGTGAAGTAATGGGTAAATACCATCCTCACGGAGACAGCTCTATTTATGACGCCATGGTAAGAATGGCGCAGGACTTCTCTATGAGATATCCTCTCGTCGACGGACACGGAAACTTCGGCTCGATCGACGGTGACGGAGCTGCCGCGCAGCGTTACACAGAAGCCAGAATGAGCGGTTTCTCCCTTCAGATGCTTAGAGACATCGAGAAGGATACTGTGGATTTCATACCTAACTTTGACGGAGAGGAAAAAGAGCCTGTCGTAATACCGAGCAGATTCCCGAACCTTCTCGTCAACGGATCCAACGGTATCGCCGTAGGTATGGCTACATCTATCCCTCCCCACAATCTCGGGGAGGTAATAGACGCAACTGTACATATGATCGATCATCCCGACTGTACGGTTGAAGATCTGATCAAGATAGTAAAAGGACCGGATTTCCCGACCGGTGCGCAGATACTCGGAAAGAGCGGTATCAGGGAAGCATACAGAACAGGTGTTGGAAAGATAAAAGTCCGTGCCTGCTGCGAGATAGAAGAGACGAAAAGGGGTAAAACCCAGATCGTCGTAACCGAAATACCGTATCAGGTCAATAAAGCCCGTCTGATCGAGGCAATTGCAAATCTCGTAAAAGACAAGAGTATAGAAGGTATCAGCGAGATCAGGGATGAGTCGTCCAGAGAGGGAATGAGGATAGTCATCGAGCTCAAGCGCGACGCAAATCCACAGATCACACTGAATAAGCTTTTCAAACATACGCAGCTCCAGCAGAATTTCAGCGCTATCATGATAGCTCTCGTCGACGGAGCGCCCAAAACCCTGAATCTTTACGATATTCTCGACGAATATCTCAAGTTCCAGAGAGAAGTACTTACGCGCAGGACAAAATACGACCTCAAGAAAGCCGAGGCAAGGGCACACATCCTGGAAGGTCTCAGAATAGCGCTCGACAATATCGATGAGATAATCAAGATAATACGTTCGTCCTACAATGACGCCCGCCAGAGACTAATGGAAGCCTTCGGTCTTTCCGAGATACAGGCTCAGGCTATCCTCGACATGAGACTTGCGAGACTCCAGGGACTCGAAAGAGAAAAAATCGAAAACGAGTATAAGGAGCTTATGGAGCGTATCGCTTACTATAAATCTCTCCTCGCGGACGATCATCTCCTCATGGGAGTGGTAAAAGACGAGCTTCTTGAAATAAAAGGTAAATATAACGATGAACGCCGCACCAAACTCGTGAATGATGTCGATGACATCGACGAGGCTGACCTTGTTGAGGAAGAACAGGTAGCTGTAACACTCACTCACCTCGGATACATCAAGAGAGTTCCGGCAGACACATACAGAGCACAGCGCCGCGGCGGAAAAGGCATCACCGGTCTCACAACGAGGCAGAACGACTTTGTAAAAGACATAATCATGACATCGACTCATGATTATCTGATGTTCTTTACGAATACAGGAAAAGCCCATAAACTAAAGGCCTACGAGATTCCGGAGGCTTCGCGCACGGCGAGAGGAACACCGGCCGTCAATTTCATCGGACTGCTTCAGCGTGAAAGAATAACCGCGATGATCCCGGTCACGGAGTTTGCGGAGGAACGTTATCTGATAGCCGTCACCAAGAACGGTATCATCAAGAAGACTGCTCTTTCGGAGTTCGATACCAAGCGCCAGAGCGGCATCATCGCGATCAACCTGCATGATGACGATGAACTGATCGACATCAAGGAATCGAGCGGAACGAACAAGATAATTATCGTGACCAAGTTCGGCAAATGCATCTGCTTCTCAGAAAAAGACGTAAGGCCGATGGGAAGGATCGCAGGAGGCGTACGCGCCATCAAGCTTGAAAAGGGTGACGAAGTCGTATCGATGTCGCTCGTCGAGCCTGGCCAGAAGCTCCTCGTTGTCACAGAGAACGGATACGGCAAGCGGACGGAAGGCAAGAGCTACAAGATCCAGGCGAGAGGCGGCAAGGGTCTCCTCACT
>JAFOKI010000095.1 GCA_017419895.1 Eubacterium sp.
AGTTTTGCCCTGATAATGGATATCGTTTCCGCCGGCGCTCCAGACTATGTCCGAGCCGCTTTGTTTGAAAGACTCATTTCCAGACGTGTTTACGATTCCGGTGAGTGAAGAGCTGTCTTTGATTTCATCCAGGCCTTCACCATTCCTTATCCACTCGTTCACGACCACTTCATTCATATCTCCATCGGCGTCCATGATGACGTATGTCGTTTCTTCTTTGGACATACCACCGTCATAATTCGAACCGGACCCTGTGAGTTCCGGGAAATTCGCTTCTATTCTTTCCTGTGTATCATCGGGTTCCGCGCTAACACGAGGCGCATACAGACCTGCCGTGATGACAGATCCCATGACCACCATTGCGCCAAGAACGACAACTCCCACGCGTTTCAGGACCAAAGATTTTTTACTGTTCATATTCAAGCCTCCACCTTGCTGTTCAGTTTTCTCATTCCCAAAGTCGACCTAACGATCAGTCCGTCGAATGCCATGAAGACCGACGGAAGCACAAGTATAACGGTCAGCATGCTTATCAGCGCGCCTCTTGCCATCAGATTGCAGAACGTACTGATAATGCTTATATTCGAGTACAGACCCACGCCGCATGTCGCTGCTATGAATCCGATAGCGCTTACGATTATCGAAGGTATTGACGTTGCTGCCGCGATCTCGACTGCCTCACGTTTCTCTTTTCCCGCGAGGCGTTCACTCTTATACCTTGTGGACATCAGTATCGCGTAGTCGACTGTCGAACCGAGCTGTATAGTGCTGATGCATACCGGCACTATAAACGGGAGCTCCAGTCCCGTGAATCCAGGAATGCCGAGGTTCATATATATCGCGAACTCAATCACCGCTATCAGTATGAACGGCAGTGCTGCGGATCTCAGAACAAAGAATATTATCAGGAAAACCGCGGCCATTGAGATGAAACTAACGACTTTAAAGTCTTTGTCCGTAATAGTTATGAGGTCTTTTGTAGCAGGTCCTTCGCCGATCAGCTTGGCATCCCGGTCGTACTTTGCCAGCACTCCGGCGATCTTGTCGATCTGCTCGTTGCACTCGTCGGTCGAAACATGATACATGGAGTTTACAAGTATCAGCTGGTGATCGCCTGCGACAAGCGCCTCTGTCACTTTCTCCGGAAGTAACTCTTTCGGTATGTCCGCCGGAACAAGCGCATCGATCCCGAGCACGTTCTGGACCCCCGGTATCTCTTCAATTTCTTTCGACATCGCCCGGCCATCCTTTGATGGGAGATCCGCGTCGGCGATTATCATGTGCGTCGTTCCTATCTCGAAATCCTCATCGAGTTTGTTGTTCGCCGTGAGAAATCCCGTCTGAGACGTATCAAGTTTTCCCGCTCCGGACGAGATCATATTGGTGAAATCGTACACAACGTTTTTATGCTGATATCCATAGATCGCGGGCACCAGAAGGACCACAAACAGGATGATGTATACCGCATATCTTCTCGTTAAGCCGTGCGCGAGTTTTCCGGCGTCCGGGATGAGAGTGCGGTGACTCGTCTTTTCGAGAAGTCTGCCGAACGCCAGGATCATTGCCGGAAGTATCGTGACGCTTGCAATCACACCGAACACGACGCCTTTTGCCATGACTATGCCGAGATCCCTTCCCATCGTGTACGACATGAAACAAAGCGCCAGGAATCCCGCGACCGTCGTGATCGAACTTCCCGTGACAGCCGCCAGGGTGTCATCCACCGCGTATGCCATTGCTTCTTCCCGGGTTTTTCCCTGCGCAGTCTTTTCAACAAAACTGTGCCACAGGAATATCGAGTAGTCCATGGTGACCCCGAGTTGGAGGACCGCTGCGATAGCCTTTGTTATATACGAAATCTCGCCGAGGAAAACATTGCTGCCGAGGTTGTACAGTATCGCCATGCCGATACTGGCCAGGAAAAGGAACGGCACAAGATATGAGTCCAGAAGTAGCATCATCGCAATCAATGAAAGCAGCACGGCTATTCCCACATACTTGACTTCTTCAGTTTCGCAAATGTCCTTAAGGTCGGTAACAAGCGCGCTCATTCCCGAAACATAGCAGTTTTCGGTAGTGATGCTCCTGATCTCTTTTACCGCGTTTATGGTCGGCTCAGCCGACGTCGTCGTATCGAAGAATACGACCAGCATAGAGGCATTCTCGTTCTTGAAATTGTCTCTTACGACCTCAGGCCACATCGACTGAGGTATGGTCGGGTCTATAACCGCCTCAAGGTTCAGGACCGAATCTACGCTTTCAACATTCTCGATTTTTTTCTTAAGATCGGCAACCTCACCTGTCTTCATATTTTCCACTACTATTATGGAAAAACCGCCTTTGCCAAACTCGTCGAGCAGCATGTCCTGACCTTTTACCGTCTCCATGTCACCGGGAAGATAAGACAGCATATCATAGTTGATGCGCGTGGCTTTCATCCCTATCACGGACGGAATGAGAAGGATCAACGCGATCAGGAATATCGCATGTCTCCATTTGACGACTCGTTTTCCGAAACTCACCCGGAATGCCTCCTTTTTATCTTTTGCCTTATGTATCACATGCCGCGTCCCCGGATCAGCCATTCGTTCCGGGGACGGCAAAAATAGCTTTGCTAAAAAATGACCAACGGTCACGTTTCGTATGATACCATTAAATTGACCAAGAGTCAACAATTTAACAAGAAAACATTTTCTAAAGATTTATACAGAAATATAAATAGGTAAATTTCAACATTTATTCGTCTATCACTACGAATGAACCGACCTTGACCATGCGGTCAATAATATGATAATATCCTATTATGAATAAAAATGACCGCAAGGCGAAAGGATAAGAAATGTCCAGAACGAAAAGAATACTGGATCAGCTTGATCTCAAGAAACTCAATAACAGACTCTCTGAACTAACCGGAGTCGAACAAAAAAAGGAGAAAAAGCGCCAGGCACTCCTTGAGAGCGCATACGAGCTTTTTACGACAATCGGATACCAGGATACAACAATTCTGCAGATAGCCGTTAAAGCCGGCGTTGCAAAAGGCTCTTTCTACAACTATTTTGATGACAAAGAAGCCATCCGCGATGAACTCATTGTCATTATCTCCAGCCACATCCTCACCGATGCCGTGAACAGCCTTGAGCGCAAACTGGAAGATCCAGAAACGGACGGGATGACTTTTCCGGACAAGCTCGTATTTATCACAGACCACATAATCACAAATCTTTCGCGCGACATCGCCCGGCTCAAGTTCATTTCCAAATCATTAAGCTGGGGCATACTGAGCCAATCCGACAGCTACAGAAGCAAATATGGTGACGTGATCGACTTCAGGGCATTCGTCATGGAAAGCCTGAAGCGCGAGAACATCAAGCTCACCTCACCCGAACTCGTAATCTTCACTATAATCGAGCTTATCAGTTCGACATGCTACAGCGTGATACTCTCGGGTGAACCCGTCACTTTCAGCGATTACAAACCTTATCTTTACAGATGCATACGTCTCCTCATAGATGACGCAACGGTGAGAGGTTGATATGGGAAATAATTACCAGACTTTAGCAATATTCGACATTACCGGAGAAGGAAGCGGTGTCGGAAGGACCGCGGACGGGCTCACTGTTTTTGTGCCCGGCGCAGTTCCCGGCGATACAGTGCGGTGCGAGATCGTACACCGCAAAAAACGTTTCGCGCAGGCGCGGCTTATCTCGATCGAGCAGGCATCTCCTGACCGAATCGATCCATTCTGCGAGTATCTGGACCTCTGCGGCGGATGCCGGTTCGGTCTGATGGATTACGAAGCGCAGCTAAGAGTCAAACACAAAATGGTTGTCGATGCGCTGACCAGGATCGGCGGGTTAGCTGATCCGGACGTTGCCGGTATCATCAGCATGGAGAGTGAACCTTTCAGATACCGCAACAAAGCTGTCATGCATGCGGCGCCGGGTGTGAAGTCCGCTTCTACCGGTTCCACAAGAACAGCCGTCGGTTTCATGAAAAGCGGTTCGCACACCGTGATCGACTGTAAAGACTGCTTACTCCAATCCCCTGCCGCGGCTGCAGCGGCTAAGGTCCTTCGCAAATACTGTGCGCACAGCGGTATGGGCGATCATATAAAAGGAATGACTGTCAGAACCGGTTCTGGCACAGGTGAAGTAATGGTGATCGTATCCGCTGATGTAAAAGAACTACCTGATGTGGAAGAGTTTGTCGAAATGTTGGACAACGCGGTATACCAGTGCGGATTCGCGTCATCGTTCAGCGGGGAAATCAGCGATGATACAGGAGCACCGCTTACACTGGAAAGCGTGTTCCTCGAGCAAATAATCTCCGGCAAAAGAAAAATGATAAAAGTCGCTGGTAAAAACACGATCCGGACTAAGCTTGGCGATGCGGTATTCGAGATTTCCCCGGAATCATTCTGGCAAGTCAACAGTGTGCAGGCAAAAAAACTTTATGATACCGTATTTGAACTTGCTACTCCCGCGGCAGGAGAAAAGGTGCTTGACATATACTGCGGCGTCGGAAGCATAGGGCTGTATATATCAAAGCTGATGAACGACAGCATCGATCTCATCGGTATTGAATCAAATCGTCAGGCCGTTTTGAACGCGAACCGCAACGCGGTGGTCAACGGACTGGTCAGGCCGCGTTTTCACGCAGGCGCGGCGGAGAAGCTCCTTCCGGAGCTTCTCGAGTCCGGCACAGATGTAAGCGGTGCCGGACTCGCGATCGTAGATCCGCCGCGCGCAGGTTGCGATCCCGTCCTGCTCGACGCGCTTATCGAACTCAAGCCGGAGAGGATAGTATATGTTTCCTGCGCCCCCGCCACACTTGCGCGGGACGTGAAATACCTGACGCAGGGCGGGTACAGCTTTGTAAAAGCGATACCTGTTGATATGTTCCCGAATACCGGGCATGTGGAGACGGTTGCTTTATTAGGAGGGGAAATCGTTGATGGCTATGTTGATGTTAATCTGGATGCAGCAAATTAGAAAGTAATATAGGTACATAGATGGTTTATTGATTCCTTTAGCAGCGACGGTGAAAAAGTCGTGATCATAGAAGATGATTTCAACAAAACGCTGGCGAAGCTTTTAGACTAATTTACAGAGGAGCTATGAGCAATATCATTCGACTAAATGAAACAGCACCGAACAGTGAATGGCTGGTTATGTCC
>JAFOKI010000096.1 GCA_017419895.1 Eubacterium sp.
GAGGGGAAGCATTCGAACCGTTTATGAAAAATACCAAATATGTCAGATTAACAGAAAATACGTTACAGGGAGGTAACAAAAGATGACTGGTAATGCATGGGCAATTTTGGGAGCGGCTATAGCCGCCCTGGCAGGCGCTGGCAGCGCTATGGGTCTTGGTATCGCGGGTCAGGCCGCGGCTGGAGTGGTAGCCGACGATCCGAAGAAATTCGGTAGAACGCTCGTACTTCAGGCTCTCCCTGGAACGCAGGGAATCTACGGTCTGGTAGTAACGTTCATGATCCTTATCCGCACGGGATTCCTCGGCGGTGGAATGGGCACACTGACTATCGAACAAGGCCTCGGAATGGTAGCGGCCGGACTTCCGATCGGATTCGTCGGAGTAATATCCGCTATCGGACAGGGAAAAGCCGCTGCTGCAGGTATCCAGCTGCTGGGCAAGAGACCGGAACAGATGACGAAAGGTATCGTTTATGCCGCTATGTGCGAAACATACGCTATCTTCGCTCTCTTGGTATCGCTGCTGATCCTCTTCAACATTCAGCTCTAAGCTAAAGGACGGGAACCTATGAGTATCGAAAAAATAACGAAAAAGATCACCGAGGATGCCCGTATTGAAGCCGAGAAAATCCGTCAGGAAGCTGCTGCTGAAGCGACAAGGATCGTAGATGAAGCACGCTCGCAGGCTGACAAAATGCGTCACGATATCGGAAAACGCGGCGCGCTTGAGAAGGCTAAGATCGTCGACAGAAGAAATTCCGTCGCGGACATCGACAGCCGCAAGATGATACTGGCCGCAAAACGCGAACTGATGGATCAGTGCTTTGACGATGCCAAGGAAGCGATCCTTTCGATGAAACCGGAAGATTATGTCGGTTTCCTCGCGGGGATAGTAACCAAGGCAGGGCTCACATCCGGTGAGGTAATACTTAACGAACGGGACAAAAAAGCCGTCGGCAAACTTCTTATCGATAAACTCGGCGACAAATTCACTTTGTCGGATGAAATCGGTAAATTTGCCGGAGGACTTATGGTACACACGGACAAGGTCTACATGAACGGAACGATCGAAACGTTCATCGATGAAGCCCGTGAAACCATGGCTCTCGATGTCGCGAACGTCCTGTTCGGCGGTCAAGAGGTATAGTGATGGCGAAGAGAAGCGAAAGTGAATATGTCTATGCGAGTGCATATATAGGCACGCTCTCTCAGCACATGATGACAAACCGCGATATCATGCGTGTCGCCACCAGTAAAGACCTTGAGAGCGCGGAGGTAATTCTTCGCGAATACGGTTACGGCGAAGCAAAGGAACTGAGAGAAGGCGACATTGAGACTTTCATCAGAAGAGAGCAGGGAAGACTGTTCGAGGAAGTCAGAAGTGTTTGCCCCGATTGGGAAGAACTCAAATTCAATCAGTATCCGTTCGACTACCACAATATAAAAGTGTGTCTCAAGTCTGAACAGCTGGGCATGGTACCGGACAAGACTTTCCATTTCATGTCGAGTGCTTCGATACCGGTGGCTACGATGATCGCTCTCATCCGCGACAGAAACTACAGCGCGATGCCGATACAGATGGAGCGCGGGATAACCGAGGCTCTTGATGTGTTTGCGAGAAGCAGGGATCCGCAGATGATCGATATCATTCTGGACAAAGCCTGCTACAGGCATATGCTCGATGATGCTGAAAACACCGAGAACGATTACCTTATCGAATACGTCAAGAAACGTATCGATGCAGTCAATCTGAGCTCTTTCGTAAGACTCAGGGAGATGGGGAAATCATGGAATTTCTTCAAAGAAGTGTTTATTCCCGGTGGGCATATTTCCGAGCAGACGCTGGTGTCGAGTTACGATGAGCCGTATTCAAGGGTCGCCGAAAAGGTGGAGCCGCATGGATTCGGGGAAGCGCTTTCCGAAGGCGGACGCGTGCTGAAAGAGACCGGACAATTCTATGAATTTGAAAAGCTGAGAGACGCGGCGATCATGCATCATATGCAGACGTCCAGATTCCAGGCATTCGGCATAGAACAGATCATGGGAGTTCTTTACGGAAAAGAAAAAGAAATAGATAATCTCCGTATTGCGCTCACGGGAAAACTATTCGGTTTCGAACCGGAAGAAATAGAAGAAAGGCTGAAGGTGACTTATGTATAAGATCGGCGTCATAGGGGGAATGAACTCGGTCGCCGGATTCCGCGCCGTCGGCCTCAATGTGTTTCCGTGCGAAGAGAGCGCGGAAGCGGATAAAATACTGCAAAACCTCGCGAAAGAAGAGTACGCGATCGTTTATATCACGGAAAATCTTGCCGTAGAGGTACAGGACACGATAGATAAATACAAAGACGCGGTCCTTCCTGCGATCATAGCGATCCCGGACCGCAATGGAAGTACGGGACGTGGAATGGACAACGTCAGGAAAGCAGTCGAGCGTGCCGTCGGAGCAGATATACTATTTGGAGGTGACAAATAGATGAGCCAGGGAAAAATCGTAAAAGTATCGGGACCGCTCGTCGTCGCGTCGGGTATGGAAGAAGCCAACATGTACGACGTAGTCCGAGTCGGTGATCTGGGGCTTATCGGAGAGATTATAGAGATGAGAGGCGGAAACGCTTCCATTCAGGTCTATGAGGAGACCGCGGGTCTGGGACCGGGAGCGCCTGTTGAAAGTACGGGAGCGCCGCTTTCGGTAGAACTTGGACCGGGACTTGTCGAGAACATGTACGACGGTATCCAGCGTCCGCTGGAAGGCATGGTCGAGATCGCGGGACCGAACATCACCAGAGGTATTCAGGTACCGGCGCTCAACCGCGAAAAGAAATGGCACTTTGTGCCGTCGGTTTCGGAAGGCGACAGAGTTGAGGCGGGAGATGTGATCGGTACGGTACAGGAAACAGTGGTCGTACTCCATAAGATCATGGTTCCCTACGGAAAATCCGGTGTCATCATGTCCGTTGAGAACGGTGAGTTCACGGTAGATGAAACTATAGCGACTCTCAAAGATGATAACGGCGAGATCGTTGAACTCAAGATGATGCAGAAATGGCCTGTCCGTATCGAGCGTCCGTATGCAGAGAAACTCGTTCCGGATATGCCGCTCATAACGGGACAGAGAGTAATAGACACTATGTTCCCGATCGCAAAAGGCGGAGTTGCTGCTGTACCGGGACCGTTCGGATCGGGTAAAACAGTAGTACAGCATCAGCTCGCAAAATGGGCAGATGCCGATATAGTCGTATACATCGGCTGCGGTGAGCGCGGAAACGAGATGACTGACGTACTGATGGAGTTCCCGGAACTTAACGACCCGAGAACAGGCGAATCGCTGATGAAACGTACGGTTCTCATCGCGAACACATCAGACATGCCGGTAGCGGCTCGTGAAGCTTCGATTTACACAGGTATCACGATCGCCGAATATTTCCGTGACATGGGATACTCGGTAGCGCTCATGGCTGACTCGACATCGCGCTGGGCTGAGGCTCTCCGTGAAATGTCCGGACGTCTTGAGGAAATGCCGGGTGAAGAAGGTTATCCCGCGTATCTGGGATCCAGACTTGCCCAGTTCTACGAACGCGCAGGCCGCGTCGTCGTACTCGGACAGGACAAACGTGTCGGAGCTCTTTCGGCTATCGGAGCCGTATCGCCTCCGGGCGGAGATATTTCCGAGCCTGTATCACAGGCTACGCTCCGTATCGTAAAGGTATTCTGGTGTCTGTCGGCTTCGCTCGCTCACGAACGTCACTTCCCGGCCATCGACTGGCTGCAGAGCTACTCGCTGTATGTCGACAGACTTACGAGATGGTATGAAGAGAACGTTGACAAAGAATTCCCGGTTCTCCGTTCCAGAGCTATCAGGCTTCTCCAGGAGGAAGCGGAACTCAATGAAATCGTTCAGCTCGTAGGTGTTGACGCGCTCTCACTTGAGGACAGAGTCAAACTCGACGCCTGCAAGTCCATCAGAGAGGACTACCTGCACCAGAACGCTTTCCACGAAATAGATACATACACATCGATGAACAAGCAGTATAAACTGCTCAAGCTCATAGTCAACTACTTCGATCTGGCAACGGACGCGGTAAGACGCGGCGCTCAGTTCAGTAAACTCGAAACACTCGATGTTAAGGAACGTATCGGACGTTTCAAATACATCGAGGAAAAGGCTATCGACGCTTCCTACGACGATATCGCGGCCGAGCTCGAATCGAGCATAAAAGCGCTCGTGGCGGAAGGAGAGGAAATAGATGATTAAGGAATATAAAACCATATCTGAGATCGCCGGCCCTCTTATGCTGGTTCGCGGAGTCGAAGGCGTAACGTATGACGAACTCGGTGAAATCATACTTCAGAACGGCGAAAAGAGACTTTGCCGCGTACTCGAAATAAACGGCGGAGACGCAGTAGTCCAGCTGTTTGACAGCTCAGCCGGAATCAACCTGAAGGAGAGCACGGTACGTTTCTCCGGTAAGGGAACACAGCTTCCGGTATCCCCTGAGATCCTCGGACGCGTATTCGACGGAATGGGTCGTCCTGCAGACGGCGGCGCTGAGATCATCCCGGAAAAGTACCTGGATATCAACGGACTTCCGATGAACCCCGCAGCGAGAGCTTATCCTGCTGAGTTCATTCAGACGGGTGTATCTGCCATCGACGGACTGAATACACTTGTAAGAGGACAGAAACTTCCTATCTTCTCTGGTTCCGGACTTCCGCACGCTGAGCTCGCTGCTCAGATAGCGCGTCAGGCAAAGGTACTCGACGGAGCTTCCAACTTCGCTGTAGTATTCGCGGCTATCGGTATCACATACGAAGAGGCTGACTACTTCGCGTCCGACTTCAGAAGAACAGGCGCTATCGACAGAACAGTCATGTTCATGAACCTCGCGAACGACCCTGCTGTAGAACGTATCGCTACTCCTAAGATGGCTCTTACGGCTGCAGAATATCTCGCGTTTGACCTTGGAATGCACGTACTCGTAATCCTTACGGATATCACGAACTACGCTGAGGCTCTTCGTGAGGTATCTGCCGCGAGAAAGGAAGTACCGGGACGCCGCGGCTATCCGGGCTACCTCTACACAGACCTTGCCACAATGTATGAACGCGCCGGACGTAAACGCGGATACGACGGATCGATCACTCTTATCCCGATCCTGACAATGCCTGAAAACGACATCACGCATCCGATTCCGGACCTTACGGGATACATCACGGAAGGCCAGATCATCCTTTCGAGAGAACTCTACAGAAAGGGAGTACAGCCGCCCATAGACGTTCTTCCGTCACTTTCCAGACTTAAGGACAAGGGTATCGGCAGAGGCAAGACCAGGGAAGACCACGCGGATACGATGAACCAGCTCTTTGCGGCTTACGCGAAAGGTAAAGAGAGTCTGGAACTCATGACGATCCTCGGCGAAGCGGCTCTTACAGAGACGGACCTCAAGTACGCGAGATTCAGTGAGGAATTCGAGAGAGAATATGTATCCCAGGGATATGAGACAGACCGTTCTATCGAGGAAACTCTCGATATCGGCTGGGAACTTCTCAGACTGCTTCCGAAGACGGAACTCAAACGTATTAAAGACGAATATATCGACAGATATTACGATAAAGACTGATGCGTCAGCGCAGGTAACATGATATGGACGAAAGACTAAATGTAAACCCGACCCGAATGATGCTTACGTCCCTCAAGCGCCGCCTTACGACAGCGAGGAGAGGACATAAGCTGATGAAGGATAAAAGGGATGAGCTCATGAAAAACTTCCTGGAACTTGCCAGAGAGAACGGACGTCTCAGAGGCGAGGTCGAGGCGGAGCTTGCCGTGATGTACAAAGGCTTCGAGAAGGCAAGCGCTATCATGAGCCGCGAGGTCATGGAAGAATCTCTTATGTTCCCCAAACAGGGCGTAGTGCTCGACGTGGGTACGAGGAATATAATGAGCGTAAATGTTCCTGTGTTCAATTTCACGACCACAGCGAACGATCCCGCTGACATCTTCCCATACGGCTTTGCGCGCACATCGGGAGAACTCGACACTGCGATATCGGCAGCCTCGGATCTTTTCCCGAAGCTTCTGGATCTCGCGGCAAGAGAAAAAGAGACGCAGCTGATAGCGGCTGAACTCGAAAAGACACGCCGCCGCGTCAACGCTCTCGAGTATGTTATGATACCGCGTTATGAAAATACGATCCGTTACATCCAGATGAAACTGGATGAGAACGAGAGAGGAAACCAGACCCGCCTGATGAAGGTAAAGGACATGGTGCTTCAGGAAGCTCATCATTACGAGCAGTAAAATTATTCAAAAACAAAGACCGGGATCGGCATTGCCGACCCCGGTTTTTATATGCGCTGACAAAGCGATTTGCAGCCCGGAGGGCTGCTTTGTGAAGAGATGAGCCGCCAAAGCGGCTAAGGCTTAGCCTATTTGCCGAATACCTCGACCACGCCGTCGAGTTCATCACGTATGTTTATGTGCTGCGGGCAGACTTCTTCACAGGCGCCGCACTTGATGCACTCACCGGCTTTTTTGCGGCCGTGACCCTTTGTCAGGAACCCGTACTGGCCGTTCGCGAAGTTCTTGTCACCGTAAAGTGTGAATATATTCTTTGCTGTGAACGAGCCTGAAATACCGATTCCCATCGGACATACTTTCTTACAGTAATCACATGTGGTGCACGGAATCAGAGGTATCTTGGCGAGTTCTTCTCTGGCGCGTTCCACCACTGCCTGCTCGGCGTCCGTGAGCCCGGTAAAATCCTTCATGTACGACAGATTGTCTTTCATCTGTTCCACATTGCTCATGCCTGAAAGAACTGTGATCACGCCGTCAAGACTTGCGGCGAACTTAACAGCCCAGGAAGCGACTGAAGCGTCCGGATCAGCAGCTTTGAAAACATCGACGACGGTCTGGGGAGGATGCGCTAGGTTGCCGCCTTTGATCGGCTCCATAATGACGACCGGTTTATCATATTTCCTGGCCATTTCATAGATTTCTTTCGACTTGATGGCGGGGTTTTCCCAGTCAGCGTAGTTGATCTGGAGCTGTACAAACTCGGCTTCCGGATGGGCTTTCAGTATCTCTTCAAGCTTGTCCGGACCATCGTGGAACGAGAAGCCTACGTGCTTGATCAGCCCTTCGGCTTTTTTCTCCTGTACAAAAGACCACATGTCGAAATCGTCGAAGAATTTGGTCCTGTGCGCTCCGAGATTGTGGAGCAGATAGAAATCGAAATAACCTGCGCCTGTCTGCGCAAGGGACGTTTCAAACTGCGCGATCGCATCCTCTCTGGTCTTGCAGCCGATCCACGCGGCGTTCTTGGTTGCAATGGCGAAACTATCGCGAGGGTATCTCTCCACGAGCGCCTGTCTGATTGCGTCTTCGCTCCCGGGATAAGCCCATGCAGTGTCGAAATACGTGAATCCGGCATCCATGAACAGATCGACCATTTCCTTTACCTGTTCGACGTCTATACCGGATTTGTCCGAAAGCTGCGGAAGTCTCATGAGACCGAATCCAAGCTTCTTTATATCTTCTCCCAAATATGCCATATTTTCCTCCTGATCGTTCTGGTTTTACGTATATTTTGCCGTAGGGGATTATCCGACAAAGCCGCTCCGCGTCATCTGCCACAGGCATTTTGCCTATCCTCCTTATAAAATATGATAACATCAGCTGCGGCAGGTTAGCAAGTGAATAAGCGGCATTGAATTTGCTTTGTAATAAAGTATATAATGAATATGTATTGAGGGCTTTGGAAGTCCATATCGGGGCATATTATGTCAGTGCAACAGTCAAGTAAAGCCTCCAATATGATTCGGAAGTGTGAAAATAGCGGTACAGGAGAACAATCATGAACGACAAATCTTACGATCGTGTACTGTCAGCTGTAATGGCGGCTGCGCTTACAAACATCGATGACCTTACGGCAGACAGGATAGAAGCCCTTGCCGGCGGTCACGGAATGCTGAATCTGTCTATGTTTACAGTTGGAAATGTGATCGCGGAGGAGATACTCAGAGGATCTTCGATAGAGGTCAAATTCGCCAATGTAAGGCATCTTCCGATGGAGGATGTGCTGAAGAAA
>JAFOKI010000097.1 GCA_017419895.1 Eubacterium sp.
GCTTGCGGAAAGCTTTGTTAAGAAGGAGTCCGTTTGAATACTTTAAAAGAAATATTTGCCGACCATTTTATGATGAGAAAGCAGCTGCTCAAGCTTGCATGGACCGACACGGTTAAGCAGTACCGCGGTTCAGCTTTTGGCTGGGCATGGGCGGTCATACAGCCTGCTTTCACTATTTTCGTATACTGGTTCGGCTTTTCTATCGGTCTCAGACAGAATAAACCGGTAGACGGATATCCGAGGTTCCTCTGGCTCGTTGCCGGAATGGTACCGTGGTTTTACATGAAGGCTGTGATAAAAGACGGCGCAGGTTCGATCAGAAAATACAGTTATCTGGTGAAGCGTATAAAATACCCGGTCGATACTATACCGACATTCGTAAGCATATCAGACCTTCAGGTCAACCTGATGCTGCAGCTTATAGTCATTCTGATCTTCTGGGGTGCGGGATATCCACCGACGAAATACCTGCTTCAGATTCCTCTGTTTGCGATCATGGCGTTCCTGTTTTTTACAGCCTGGTCGCTTTTCGCGGGAATGCTTTCCGTAATGAGCACGGATTTCCTGAATCTTGTAAAGACTATCATACCGGGATTGTTCTGGTTCTCGGGCATCCTTTATGACGTGCACACGATCAAAGGCCATGAGATGCTGAAACAGATACTCCTGTTCAATCCCGTAACCATAATCGTGAATGGATACAGGAACAGCCTCGTACATCACAAGTGGTTCTGGGAAACTCCGGTAGAGATGAGGAATTACTGTTTGCTTGTCGTTATCATGTCGATCCTTTCGATATGGGCGTACAACAAATTGAAAAAAGAAATACCGGACGTACTGTGATAAACAAGGCGGGAAACAATGGGTGATTATGCAAACAGTGATGTTGTGATCGGATTCGATCACGTCACCAAGACATATAAATTATTCGAGAATGACAAGCAGCGTTTCAGGGCGATATTTTTCAAGAATATCAAGTACAAGAAAAAGAACGCCATAAACGATGTCACGTTTCAGATCAAAAAGGGCGAGTCTGTCGCTCTTCTCGGAAGAAACGGCGCGGGCAAGTCGACGCTCCTCAAGATGATCACGGGTGTTGCTTACCCGACAGTGGGCGATATCGTCGTTAATGGACGTGTCAGCGCGCTTCTGGAACTTTCCGCGGGATTCGACAAAGAATTCACCGGACGTGAGAATATCTATTTCCGCGCACAGCTCCTCGGGATGAAGAAGAGCGAGATCGATGCGAAGATGGATGACATCATTGAATTCGCGGACATTGGGGATTACATGGACCAGCCGCTCAGAACGTATTCCAGCGGAATGAGAGCGCGTCTTGGATTCGCGATAAACGTGAATGTCGATCCGGAGATACTTATCGTCGACGAAGCTCTTTCGGTCGGTGACGTATCCTTCAGGAGAAAGTGCACGGAGAAAATCAACGACCTGCTCAGTGAACAGGGTATCACGTTCCTTCTCGTCACACACTCAACGAACGCGGCTCTCGATTTCTGCGAACGCGGGATCGTCATGAAAAAAGGAAAGATCAAATTCGACGGCGACATACAGGAAGCCACGGATTTCTATAAAGAAATGATCGAAAAAGAAGACGCGAAGAAGAAAAAGAAAAAGAAGAAAAAGCGCAAGAAAATGCTTGAAGAGCAGAGACTGCGCGAAGAAGCAGAAAAGCTGGCGGCGGAAGGAAATTCCGCTGCGGAAACAACCGTACAGGATGCGGATGCAAAAACAGCTGAAGAACAAACGGTACCTGAAGCTGAAGTGATCCAGGCTGAAGAACCAAAGACAGACAACGGAGGCAAAAGTGAGTAACGAACAGTTTAACGGAAAAGACATGGAAAACACGATCGTTCCGGAGAACGCGGAAAAAGGTGTCCCCGCTAAAACTCTGACCAGAAAGACCGCCGATCTCAGCGAATATGCTGAGCAGATCAGGGCAGGTATCAGGGAAGAAAAGGACGCTCCGCAAGCTGCACCGGAAGAGAATGTGCAGCCGGAAATCGAAGCGCTGGTGTCAGGAAGAGCTGCGGAAGCGGCAGTGGCAAAACGCAAAAAAAGACGCAAAATAGGTCTGATAGTGCTTGCGATCGTGGTGCTTGCCATCATCGCGGCCGTAGGAGCGGCATATGCCGTAGCGAGGATGACGGTCGAGGAGAAACTCGATCTGGTATTCAAAACACCTAAGGTAAGTCAGAATGAGCTTTCGTGCGTGGACGTTGACGGATATGTCAATATTCTTCTCTTAGGAGTTGACGCGAGAGGACAGAGCACAAAGAGCTTCGGTCAGGCCAATACTGACGCGATAATCATTGTAAGTCTCAACACCAAGACGAATGATATCAACCTGATTTCAGTGTACCGCGACACTTATCTCAAGGTAGCTGATTACACGTACAACAAGATCAACAGCGCATTCGTCTACGGCGGCGGAAACAATGCGATGCGCATGCTGAACGAATCGCTGGACCTGAATATCGACCAGTACATAGCGTTCAACTTCAAGATGGTAGTCGACCTTGTAAACGCGGTCGGCGGTATAGAAGTAGACGTTGACGAGATCGAGATCGAGGGACTGAACGAGTACACGAATCAGACCGCCAGGAATGTCAATCAGAAGAATTATAAGCTCGTCGAACAGCCGGGACTTCAGACTCTTGAAGGTGTACAGGCCGTAGCTTACGGACGTATCAGAAAAGGCGTGGGCGATGACTTCAAGCGTACCGACAGAATGAGGATAGTCATTTCCAAGGTGCTCGAGAAGATAAAGAAGAAGAACATTACGGAAATCCTTGCGATCATGGAGCTTTGTGCCAAGCACGTAGAGACAAACATGAGCAACAATGACCTTATAGGTCTTGCGCAGCGTCTGGCTATGTTCAAAATCAACAAGAGCGTGGGATTCCCGTATGACGTGACTACCGGTTACATCGGCAAGGTTTCGTACGTATTCCCGGCAGACCTCGCAGGCAACGTCGCAAGACTCCACGAGGAAATGTTCGGACAGACCGATTATCAGGTATCTGATACGTGTCTTGAGATTGCCTATGTGGTAGCCGGCGCAAGATCTTCCTCCAGCAGCACTGCTCCGCCGGATGCGGAA
>JAFOKI010000098.1 GCA_017419895.1 Eubacterium sp.
CGCACGGAGTGGTAAGCGCGTTCATCGCAACACCCACGCCGCACTCATTAACGCCGAACTTTCCTATTATTCCGCCTTCAGTGACCATCAGGATGTCCGGTTTGTTCTGCTGTTTGATTTTAAAGGTAACGATCGATGCCATCTGGTCTGCTCTCCAGTCCCAGTTGTGGCCGAGATACGCGTGACCGTCGATACTTCTCGTGGAACAAACCGATACGTTCGTGCATCCGTCGTGGATTTCTTTCGCCTCACCGACCTTCATCGTCATAAGGACTTCGCTTCTTGCGTTAAGAGTGAGGATATCCTCAAAATCAACGCCTGCCCCATCCGCGACTCCGCGCATTTCTTCAATTAGATCCGGGTCGTAATCCATGATGCACGGGATGTACTTTGGCGCTACACGTTTCGCGTCTTCCCAGTAAACTCCGGAATGGTCGAGGAACATTCTCTTATAGTTGTCAAGGCTTGTCATGACATACTTTTTCGCGAGAGAACCGTGCTGATATCCTATCTCATACGGCGTTCCCGAAAGCTCTGCAAAGAAATACTTTTCCATCTTCTTCTCCTCTCATGCGCGGCGCATCCACATCGTCCGGAATCCCGCAGTCATGCTTTGTGACAATAATCTCTGATCCAATACCCTCTATTTCAGATTCCCGGGGTTCAGGCACTCGAGCTCGGGCACCACGAACAACCCGTCTTTTCTGATCAAAACATCATCAAACCAGATCTCGCCGCCGCCGTATTCCGGCCGCTGGATATTCACGAGATCCCAATGAACGGCTGATTTATTGCCGTTCGGAGCGTCATCATAACACATACCCGGCGTCAGGTGGAAACTTCCCGAAATCTTCTCGTCGAACAGTATATCCTTCATAGGTTCCATTATAAACGGATTGAGTCCGAAAGAGAACTCCCCGAAATACCTCGCGCCTTCGTCTGTGTCGAGAAGCGCGTTGATTCGCTCCGTGTCGTTCGCAGTCGCCTTAACGATACGTCCGTTCTCCACCTCGAACCTAACGTTCTCATATGTGAAACCATGCTCAAGCGACGCAGTATTGTACTGCACCACGCCGTTCATCGAATCTTTGACAGGCGCAGTGTATACTTCTCCGTCCGGGATATTGCGCTCACCGTCGCACTTGACGGCGCCGATGCCTTTTATCGAAAACTTCAGATCTGTTCCGGGTCCTACGATCCTCACGCGGTCTGTCTTCTCCATAAGAGCTTTCAGTGGATCCATGGCTTTTGACATCTTCCTGTAGTCGAGCGTGCATACGTCAAAGAAGAAATCCTCAAAAGCTTCCTGACTCATCCCTGCCTGCTGAGCCATTGAATTCGTCGGATATCTGAGAACACACCATTTTGTCTGCTCCACGCGGTACCTCAGAGTCGGAGACATCGCCTTTTCAAACAAAGACATCTTCTCCGCAGGAATATCAGAAAGCTCCGAAATGTTGTTCAGCGCTCTGACCGCGATATACGCATCCATGCCTTTCATGCGCGCGAGCTCTAACTCATTACGGAACTCAAGCTGTTCGCTGCTCGCGCCAAGCAGCAGTTCTCTTTTGACAGCCATATTATCGGCATTTGTAAACGGCTGCGCACCGGCTTTGTAAGCGTCCCTGATAAGCTGCTTGATCAGCGGGATGCAATCCATTTCCGAATAATCGATCAGTATCCTCTCACCTTTTTTCAGATTGCAGGAATAATTGATGAGAATGTCGGAAAGTTTTTCAATCCTCTTGTCCATGATCACCTGGCTTCCGTCCCGAACAGACGGATAAATCTTTTACTTCACTATATACTTATTATGCTAAAGTCTCTCAAGCATGTAATCCGTGAATTCCGCAGCCGTGGCACCGTCATCGTGACCAGTGAGCTTCACTGCGTCCACCGCCTCAGTCAAAGCTTTTTCAAGCCTCTCAGCCTGCGCGATATAACCAATATGTCTCAGCATCATCGCCGCGGCTTTCATGAGACTTGCCGGATTCGCGTACTGTCCGCGTCCGTCCTCGATCATCCTGTCCGCGGAACCGTGGATCGCCTCGAACATCGCGTACTGGTCACCTATATTGGCAGATCCCGCGGTCCCCACACCGCCCTGGATCTCGGCTGCTTCATCGGTAATGATGTCACCGTACAGATTGGGAAGCACGAACACCTGGAAATCACGGCGTCTCTTGTCGTCGAGGAGTTTGGCCGACATGATGTCAACATACCAGTCCTCGAGTTTGAGCGTCGGATAATCCAAGGCAAGTTCATGGCATATACGCGAGAAATTACCGTCTGTTTTCTTGAGTATGTTCGCTTTTGTAACGATCTGGATATTCGTTTTTCCGTTCGCGACGGCATACTCGTATGCCGCTTTTGCGATTCTTTTCGTTCCGGCTTCCGTTGTAACCTTGAAATCTATCGAAAGTTTGCCGGGGAGTTCTATTCCCTTGCTCCCGAGAGCATATTCGCCCTCAGTATTCTCACGGTAGAATATCCAGTCTATGCCGAGTTCCGGCACCTGTACAGGACGGACGTTCGCATAAAGATCGAGTTCGCGCCTAAGCTTGACATTCGCGCTTTCCAGACTGCCTCCCTTCGGCGTGGTCGTCGGACCTTTGAGAAGCACGTCACACTGCTTTATCTCTTCGAGCACATCCTTGGGAACAGCCTCCATCGTGGCCAGTCTGTTCTGGATCGTCAATCCATTTATGGCTATGAGCTCAATTTTGCCTGACTCGATCTCGGGAGCCAGGAGATGCCTGAGAACACGCTCTGTCTGCTCCGAGATGCTCGGCCCTATCCCGTCTCCCGGGCACACGCCGATTTTAATGACATCAAGAGATCCAAAATCCTTCGGAGCGGCGCTCTGCTCCATCTTATCTATCCTTGCAAGCTGTTCGAGAAGAAGACTCCTGAACTGTCCTGTCGCATCGCTTACATCTTCCATATTGCTGAGTTCCTGCAGTCCTTGATTGATTATGTCTTTCACGCCTCTTCCCTCTTCCTTTGCCGAGATACGCTTCGCGCGTTTTGCAGCACGTTCTCTAGCTCTTTCTTCACGTTCTGCCTTCTTGGCTTCACGCGCTTTTTCACGTTCTTTCCGTCTGAGTTCCCTCTGTTCAGCTCTTGCCGTCTTGCCGGGATCAGCCTTTTTTATATCTTTGTTGTTATCCAATGTGCTCATCTCCTGTCTCACCCCGTGCGGAAACCGCCTAGACAGACCTGAGAAGTCCGCCTGCGCGGATCATCTTCTTCTGCCTTTCGGTGAACTCGCCCTTAAGCTTTATTTCCGAATCCCCGCAGACAAGCTTGAACACTCCCGTTTCAAGACCTTCTTCAGTTCCCGTGATCCGGACCTTTTCACCCTGCTTAAGTATATCATAGTCCGCCGCGTCAACAAATGTCAGCGGCATGATACCTGCGTTTATGAGATTAGCGGCATGGATCCTGGCAAAGCTCTTGGCGACCACCGCCCTGACTCCCAGGTAAAGCGGCACAAGCGCCGCGTGTTCGCGCGAAGACCCCTGTCCATAGTTTTCTCCGCCGACAACTATGCTGGTTCCCGCGGCTTTCGCTCTCTCGGGGAACGACGGATCGACGACCTCGAAGCAGTACTGCGAAAGATGCGGTATGTTCGAACGGTACGGAAGGATCTTGGATCCGGCCGGCATAATGTGGTCTGTCGTAATGTTGTCACCGACCTTCAGCACGATCTCGGCTTCTATTTCATCCGTCAGCGGATCCCCGACAGGACAGTCTTTAATATTCGGTCCTTTGAGAATCTCTACTGAACCGGCTTCTTCCGGCGATGCGGGTTCTATTACTGCGCTGTCATCTATTTTGAATTCATCCGGGAGTTTTACCCCAAGAACACGGGCAGCTGTTTCTTCACCGAGTTTCCTCGGGTCGGTTATTTCACCGAACAAAGCCGCAGCCGCGGCCGTTTCCGGCGAAACGAGATATACCTTGCCGTCTTTTGTCCCGGATCTTCCTTCAAAGTTCCTGTTGAAAGTCCTGAGCGACACACCTCCCGAATTCGGCGAGAATCCCATGCCTATGCAGGGACCGCATGCGCATTCGAGGAGTCTTGCCCCCGATGAAAGTATGTCATTCAAGGCGCCTGACTCAGCAAGCATCGAAAGAACCTGTTTCGATCCCGGTGATATCGAAAGGCTGACAGAAGGATCTATCACGTGATCCCTGAGTATCGCAGCCACTTTCATCATGTCGAACAGCGATGAATTGGTGCATGATCCTATGCAGACCTGGTCGACCTTGGTACCGGCAACATCCGATACCTTAACGACCGCGTCAGGACTGTGCGGGCATGCTATCATCGGTTCAAGAGCCGAAAGGTCGATATCTATCACGCGGTCGTACTCCGCGTCGGAATCGCTCGCGAGAGGCACATAATCCCCGCCTCTCCCCTCTTTTTCGAGGAATGCCTTTGTCACTTCATCCGATGGGAAAATTGACGTAGTTGCGCCGAGCTCAGTTCCCATGTTCGTGATTGTCGCGCGTTCAGGTACAGAAAGCCTCGCGATCCCGGGACCTCCCCACTCGATTATGTATCCGACTCCGCCCTTTACCGAAAGTATGCGGAGTATCTCAAGGCTCACGTCTTTTGCCGTTACGAACGGCGCAAGTTTTCCCGTGAGATTGACCTTTATCATGCGCGGCATCGTGATATAGTAGGCGCCGCCGCCCATCGCGACCGCAACGTCGAGCCCGCCGGCTCCCATCGCCAGCATGCCTATTCCTCCGCCGGTCGGGGTGTGGCTGTCAGACCCTATAAGAGTCTTACCGGGTTTTCCAAATCTCTCGAGATGCACCTGATGGCAGATGCCGTTGCCGGGTCTCGAGAATTTGAGCCCGTATTTTTTCGCCATTGACTGGATGAACCTGTGGTCGTCAGCGTTCATGAATCCTGACTGCAAAGTGTTATGGTCGATATATGCGACCGAGAGTTCAGTCCTGACCCTCGGGATGCCCATAGCTTCGAATTCGAGATAAGCCATGGTACCCGTTGCGTCCTGCGTGAGCGTCTGGTCTATCCTGAGCGCGATCTCCGAGCCAGGAGTCATGTCTCCCTCGAGAAGATGTGCTTTTATGATTTTTTGTGCTATTGTAAGTCCCATTTCTTCTCCCCGTTTAGTCTTTGTCTCGTCTGTGTTTTATTTATTCTCGGAAGCTGAAAGAACACTTTCAAAAGCATTTTTGATGTGTGTCATCACGGCCTGTTCGGCTTTGTCGGGATCACGCTCCGCAAGCGCTTCCGCAATGGCAGCATGCTCGCTGATGGACTTGAGCCTTCTCTCAGTATTGACTTCCAGGGACGATTTTCTGTAACGCATGAGCTTATGGTGGATCGGACTCAGCATTCTTCTGAGGATCTTGCTTCCGCTCGCATTGTAAAGGACATCATGGAACTCAGTATCGAGGTCCCTGACCTTGCCCATGTCGCCTTTTGCTACAAAAAATTCCTGCTCGTCGACGAGTTGTTTCATTTTCTCAATCTGCTCGTCCGTGATATTCAGCGCTGCGCGTCTTGCGGCAATGGTTTCGATCCTGCCCTTAGCCTCATAGATGTCTTTCATGTCGTCATCTGTCATGCCCATAACCACTGTTCCCGCAGGGGTATCTTCAATGAGATCCTCCTCGAGTAATCTGGCCAGTGCTTCTCTTATCGGCGTTCTCGAAACTCCGAGTTCTTCCGAAAGGCGCTTTTCGCTTATGACTTCCCCAATCTGATACTTTCCGGTCAGTATGTCCATCTGAAGTCTTTCGAACACGCGGTCCGCTAAAGATATAGTCTTGAATTCCATGGATCAAAACCCCTTTCCATTAGTAAGCTCGGCAACTTTTGCCTCAAGTTCGTCATTGCCCATCGATGTGGTTCTGCCGTCCGCGTATTCCTCGTCGACCCAATCTCTCATCTTGAGGACGACGGGGTCGTCTTTTTCTATCATCGCGTCTCCGGTAAGACCGTAATGTTCATTGATCCAATACGCTATGCCTGCGACGCCGCTTGTCTTGCTGACCGCGACTCCCGGCTTTCTGTTAAGGATCTTGGCTGTATTGAAGATGTTGTATATTTCTTCGTTCTTGATAAGGCCGTCCGCATGGATCCCTGCCCTGGTGACGTTGAAATTCTCTCCAACAAACGGTGTCATCGGCGGGATCTTGTAACCCATCTCGTCTTCCCAATAACGGGCGATCTCCGTGATGACGGTCGTATCCATTCCGTCGAGCGAACCCTTGAGGGAAGCGTATTCCATTACCATCGCCTCAAGAGGCACATTGCCTGTACGTTCACCTATACCAAGGAGCGAGCAGTTTGCTGCGCAGCAGCCATAAAGCCATGCGGTGCCGGCATTTGCGACGCCTTTGTAGAAATCGTTGTGTCCGTGCCACTCGAGCATCTCACTCGGAACTCCCGAATACTTCTGAAGACCGTAGACTATGCCGGCGACGCTTCTCGGAAGCGCGGCGCCGGGATAAGGCACGCCATAACCCATCGTGTCACAGGCGCGGATTTTGACTGGGATACCTACCTCCTCGGACAACTTCATGATCTCATTTACGAACGGTACGACAAAGCCATAGAAGTCCGCCCTCGTAATATCCTCGAGGTGGCAGCGCGGCATGACACCGGCCTCAAAGGCGTCCTTGATTGTCTCAAGATAATACTCCATGCACTGTTTCCTGCTCATGCGCATCTTCTTGAAAATGTGGTAGTCACTGCAGGAAACAAGTATGCCGGTCTCCTTGATGCCCATCTCTTTTACAAGTCTAAAGTCATTCTTGGTTGCCCTGATCCACGTCGTGATTTCGGGGAACGGAAGATCGAGCTCCATGCATTTCTCGACCGCTTCACGGTCCTTCTTCGTATAAACAAAGAATTCAGACTGTCTGATTATTCCGTAAGGTCCGCCAAGCTTAGCCATAAGTTTGTAGAGGTCAACTATATGCTTGACCTCGTATGGCGCGCGTGACTGCTGTCCGTCGCGGAAGCTCGTGTCAGTGATCCAGATATCCTTCGGCATGTTCTGCGGAACATGTCTGTGGTTGAAAGCGACCTTTGGAACACTGTCATAATCAAAGTTGTCTCTGTAGAGATTCGGCTCCTCGACATCCTGCAGGCTGTACCTGAACGTTTCCTGCTCGAGAAGATTCGAATGATCCGATATTATCAGCATTTGTTCACCTCTTTTTCTAGTCTGCCTGTATTATGTAACCCATTATTATGGATATACCGGCACCGCATATGCAACTGCCGGTATATCTGTATACAAGTATATCCCTGTTAGTGTATTAAGTCAATAGATCGTTGATATTTACTGTATTTCCGCAACTATCGCGCCGATCTTATCCGCTAATTGTCCGACTTTACCCTCAGACAGCTCCATTGAATCCGCTTTGGAATAATAATAGAACTTGATTTTTGGTTCCGTGCCCGACGGACGCATCGCAAACCAGGTGTCTTTATCAAGTCTGTAGATCAGGACGTTTGAGGGCGGTATATCTTTATATCCTCCTGCAAAGTCGATTTTTTCCCATTCAGCCGGGAGAAGCTTCGAGTCTGTCCTGAAGGTATCCATTATTCGCGAAATGCGCGCGCTGCCCTCGCTTCCCTCAAGCACGAACGAAACCTGTTTCTCCGCAAAGTATCCGTATTTTCTGTAGAGACTTTCGAGATAATCGGCAATAGTCATGCCCTTCTTTCTGCAGAATGCCGCCATCTCACAAATCAGCATGGCGGCTGTGATGCCGTCTTTGTCCCTGACCCGTTCGCTGGGCGCGCAACCGATGCTTTCCTCGTAGCCGAAGAAATAGCTGTACCCTTTTTCTTCAAGTTCGGGGATCCTGCCGCATATGTTCTTGAATCCCGTCAGCGCTTCAAACGTCTCTATACCATACGAATCCGCAATGACGCGCCCCATGTCACCTGTGACGATAGACTTGATAAGAGCATATTTCCTGTCTCGTAACAGTCCGCGCGAATCCATGCTGTCTGCCATATAGGCGATCAGCATCGCTCCTGTCTGATTCCCGTTCAGGAACCTGTATTCTTCTCCGTCTTTTACCTCTATCGCCATCCTGTCGGCATCGGGATCTGTTGCAATGAGGACTTCAGCACCGGTCTTTTTCCCGAGCACCTCAGAAAGCGCAAACGCCTTGGGATCTTCCGGGTTCGGATATCCCACCGTAGTGAACTCCGGATCCGGCATCTCCTGCTCGGGTACCATTATGACATTCCTGAACCCACGTTTTTCGATCACCTTTTCTATCGGGATTTTTCCGGCTCCGTTAAGCGGTGTATAGACCACCGGCACGTCGAGATCCAGCTCATCCCCGTCTCTCATCGCCATCGAAAGTACATTATCCAGATACTCCGAGTCTTCCTTTTCGCCAAGCATAACAAGGAAGCCCTTTTCCGCAGCTTCCTGCGCCGGCATTTCCGGAGCACGGTCAAAAAGATCGCGGCTTTCTATCTTTTCTGACATACCGTCTGAAATCTCTCCCGAAATCTGAGCGCCGTCCTTCCAGTAGACTTTGTATCCGTTGTATTCTTTCGGATTGTGGCTCGCTGTCATGTTGATGCCGGTAACGGCTCCGAGTTTTCTGATAAGATACGAAAGCTCAGGTGTGGGTCTCATTTCCGGGAACATGTACGCTTTGATGCCGTTAGCGTTGAGTATACGGGCTGCAAGTTCGGAGAACTCCTTCGAATGGTATCTGCAGTCATAAGCTATCACTGCGCCTTGCATGGGGTCTTCACCTGAAGCCAGTATGAACTCGGCAATTCCCTGAGTCGCACGGCCTACAGTCAATTCATTCATCCGGTTCGTACCTGCGCCGCATACCCCTCTGAGTCCGGCTGTACCAAAAGCAATGTCACGATAGAATCTGTCGGTAATTTCATCCTCATCACCGCAGATGTTTTCGAGTTCGACTTTCATCGGATCATCTTCATCAAGCCTGTCGAGCCAGATCCGGTATTTTTCTTTTGCATCCATATTCTTTCTCCCTATCGTCCCGTTTTCTATGACAAACCCCGCCTGCGACGGCGGGGCAGAAAGCGCGTCACGCGCCTATTATTTCTTTTATCAGATCGACTTTTTCCGGCTCTGACTCCGTGATTTCAAATGCAGCGCCCGCTGTTTCCGCAGCGGCAGCAAGCACATCACGGTCTTTACCGTAAAGAACAGCGAGCACTTCGCCGGGCTTTGTTATATCACCGCGTTTTTTGCGCAGCATTATTCCCGCAGCCGGGTCTATCACATCATCCTTTTTCTCTCTTCCGGCGCCTGTCATGCGTGACGCAATGCCGATTTTCTCGGCATCGATCTTTGTCACAAAGCCGCCCTTTCCGGCTTTTATTTCCATCCTGCACTCTGCTTTCGGCAGAAGGCTTGTATCATCGATCACCGCTGTATCACCGCCCTGCGCTGCCACAAGTTCTTTCAGTTTTTCCAGCGCTGAACCGTCTGCTATTGCGCCGCGCGCAATATCCGTGCCTTCTTCCGGGGTAATGCCCCTGCTAAGCGCGATCATCATCCCCGCCAGCCTTACGGAAAGCTCCGTTATGTCCTCAGGACCTTCACCCTTCAGTGTCTGCACTGCTTCCTCTACTTCCAGCGCGTTGCCAACGGCGTTTCCGAGCGGCTGATCCATGTCGGTTATCATGGCGACCGTCTTCTTGCCCGCCGAATCGCCGATCTCGCACATGATACGCGCGAGTTCCCTTGCGTCATCGATATTATGCATGAACGCGCCGCTTCCGCATTTCACGTCAAGCACTATCGCGTCGCTGCCCGCGGCGAGTTTCTTGCTCATTATGCTCGAGGCAATCAGACTCATGTTTTCGACGGTGCCAGTCACATCCCTCAGCGCGTAAATCTTCTTATCGGCAGGTGTTATCATGCCAGTCTGGCCGATGAGCGCGATGCCTATCCTGTCTATCTGTTCAAAAAACTCTTTTTCCGTGAGTTCAGTCCTGTATCCCCTTATCGCCTCAAGCTTGTCAATCGTTCCGCCGCTGAA
>JAFOKI010000010.1 GCA_017419895.1 Eubacterium sp.
ACTCATGATATGCCTCCAGGAATGTCTGCTCGAGCGAATGGCCTTCCGTGAGTTCTTCCATCGGTCCCGCTGCAATTATCCTTCCATGCCTGATTATCGCGACTTTATTACAAAGTTTCTCCGCCACATCGAGCACATGTGTCGAAAAGAATATCGCCGCGCCGCGTCCGCACATCTCGCGCATTATTTCTTTCAGCGTGAACGAAGCCTTCGGATCCAATCCGACGAAAGGTTCATCCAGAACCATCAGCTTGGGTTCATGAATCAACGCTGATATTATCGCGACTTTCTGCTTCATTCCATGTGAATACGATCCGATCTGATCCCCGAGAGAATCAGTGATCTCAAACATATCAGCGTATTTTTTTATGTTTTCTTCTCTCCTGACGGCATCTATATCGAAAACATCTGCCACGAAATTCAGATACTGGATCCCGGTCAGGTTCTCATACAGATCAGGATTGTCGGGGATATACGCCGTTATCTTCTTGCATTCAATGGGTTCACTCTTTACCGAATGACCGTCTATGAATATTTCACCTTCCGTAAAATCGAGCACTCCAACAACTGCGCGTATCGTCGTCGACTTGCCCGCGCCGTTATGACCGATAAATCCATAGATATCTCCGCTCTCAACGCTGAGAGTCACATTGTCGGCGGCTTTTTTGCCTTCACCATATGTCTTGGAATAGTTTTTGATCTCAAGCATCGCATGTTCAGTCATAATCGTTTTCTCCTTTTGCAGTCTTACTCTGCCATTCCTGCTTTGTCAGTCTGCTGACATGCTCGGTGCGGATACCGTCCACCAGCGGGAAGAGCACATCCCGATCTGTGTGATGGTAAACAAAGCCGCATTTTTCCTGCACACGCCTTGACTTGTCATTGCCATCCGCATACGCACACCAAAGCGTTTCTATATTTAAATCGTCAAAAGCATACCTTGTCAACTCTTTGACCGCTTCCGGTATGAGACCCCTGCCCCAGAAAGGCACTCCTATCCAATAGCCAACCTCGGCCTCGGTATCCGGAAGACCGATATTACTTCTATCCCCTATCATAAGGCCGACACTTCCGATCGCTTTACCGTCTTCCTTAAGGCATACGGCATATGTTTCCGGTTCAGACAGGACGCCTCTTATTATTTCCCGGCTGTTTTCAACGCTCGTGTGGGGCGGCCAGCCCGCTATAGGTCCGACGCGGGCGTCTTTAGCGTATCCATACAGATCCTCTGCATCCGTATCTTCCCATGGTCTTAAGATCAGGCGTTTTGTTTCAAGAATCATTTATGACCGCCTTTCTGTTATTCCTGTTTGCTGAAGCTCAGGCTCTCAATACTATCCCAATTCCTGTTCTCGCACCAGTAGACCGTTCTGTCCGTCACGTCATACACCATGGATACGACCGTGGGGCAAACCGTTTGCGAAACTGCCTTAAGGATACCGAAACAGTCTTCGACATCGAAATCTTCCGTCGAAGCTTCAATCATTTCCTCAGCTTTGTGATATCTGTCCCACCCCATCCATGGATGTTTCTCGGAGTCCTGTTTGTATGGCGAGAAATTCGTGAGAACAACGTGGTCAGGTTTCTCATAATACCGTGCGCCTTGACCGGGAACTATGTGAAGCACATTTCCTTCCGCATCTGAAAGCGCTGACATGAATGTAACCCACGGCACACTGAACACCGGTTTTGTCCCGGTTATTTCGTGGATTTCGCTCAGTGTCTTTTTTCTGAGCAGCAGATACATGTCCAGCATGATCACGTTTTCTCCCGGACCTTCCGGGTTGCTCCTGATGTCGAAAGGCCAGCATGTCGGCATCCCGACGAAATCTCCTCTCGGGTTTGCGCCGAAAAGAGGCATCCAGCCTTCGTTCGCGTCATTTACTTCAATGAAAACACCTTGCTCTGATGGACTGACTCTCCACTCCATATCCAGAAGATCGAGATTCCAGCCAACAATCGTTTTTTTCCTGTTTACCACTATACTCGTACACATAAGCAACTCACTTCCCGTAGACTTCAAAGAACTGAATTACATGCTTATTCACCAGTTCCAATACTTCATCTTCCCGTTCCGGTTCTCTGTCACAAAGATTTATCCATACTGTGATCGGTGATACGAACTGCGCGGCCATGATATCCGGATCCGCCGACTTCAGCACATTCTGTCCGATCATGAACCTGATCATTCCCTTGAAATACTTAAGGATATCTTCGTAGTTCAGTTTAGTTTGCAGTTCCGCAAGTTTACGGTTCCTGAACTGCTCGATCTGAAGCATTTTTCTGCCCTTGCTTATAAACGGATCGTGGAGAATGTAACGTATCTGAGCCATTACCATATCCGCGACATCTTCCGCTGTCATTCCGGTCTTATCATTCGTAAAAGCCGGGTCGCTCCAGTCGCTGTTTCTGAATATCGAATGCACTACGTACCCGTCGAGGGTAATATCTATTACCGCGTCCAGAATATCCTGCTTGCCCGCAAAATGGCTGTACAAAGATGCCTTGCGTATCCCCACGGCATCCGCGATCTGTGAGATACTTGTCGCTTCATAACCGTTCACCGAAAACAGATCGAGCGATGCTTTAAGTATTTCTTTTCTCGTATTGCTTTTTTCCATAATGACCTCTAAAAAACAAAAAGCTATGGTCATAAACAACCATAGCCATTATAACTACCTACCGTTCGGTAGTCAATATCATTTTGTGTTGTCAGTGCTTTGTTACGTCCTTAGCCTTCGCCTGGAGTTCCTTTTCTTCTTCCGTTCCGGCTTCTATCACCAGTCCGTGCGGTATCGGACGGCCGCTGCCATCTACGTTGATGTATGTGACCCAGCCGCTGATTATTTCCTCACCGTTCACTCTCACAGTCGTGTTTACTATCACGCTCGTCCTGCCGGCGTATACGACTGCGCTTGTGAATTCCGCTATTTCGCCCAAGCGGATCGGTTTACCGAATTTCATTTCATGGAGTTTGAGACAGACAATATTCTCTGAAGGCAGGTATTGGGAAACAGCCATCAGCCCCGACTCGATGAACCACTCCGCTCCTCTTCCCGCAAAAAGTGTTCCGTGATGGTTCAGGTCTTCACTCTTTACAAATCTGTTCGTTACCATGTATTTCATGATCCGGCCTCCTTAGAACGTGTTGCGTTTCAGGTATGAAACAGCCTCCTCCACGATATATGTCGCATTCATGCCGTCTTCCCTGATGACTTCCTGGTACGGAAGATCGCCGTGGATATCGAGATGCGATTTTTCTGCAAGCAGATTTTTGAAATAGTTATTGTCATCGATGCATGACGGATCGGGCTGGACCAGACAAATGCTGTAAGCCTGAAGGATCGAATATACCGATACCCCGTTCCATGTGAGGCCGCGGTACTTTTCAAGTTCCGACGGCGGCAGCGGCGTCGCGTTACGGTATATCTCCATCGCTTTCCAAAGAGCCTTTGTTTCCTCATCGTTTAAAGGCTCCGCTTCGTTTGCTGTCCTGCAGTTGTCATCTACCTGCTCGATATTTGACATTCCGGAAAGCACCGCGATCACGCCTTCGAGCTGCATAGCAAATCTGATCGACCATGATGCAATCGACTTGTCCGGGCAGACGGTCTTAAGCACATCTTCCGCGGCTTTTGGCAGCTTGGCCAGTGCTCCGCCTTTTACGGCTTCCATGACGATGACATCCTTGCCATGTTTTCTGATTATCTCATAGCAGTCTCTTGCCGCTACGAAATCGCTGTCCCAGTCTATAGGATTGAGCGCGATCTGCACAAACTCGATTTCGGGGTGCTCACAAAGCACACGTTCGAGAAGCGCCGGGGATGAGTGGAAAGAAATGCCCAGATGTTTGATTTTGCCGGTTTCTTTCCAGGCTTTTGCATGGTCGAAAAGATGTTCCGAGAGAAAGAGTCCGTCTCCCTTCCCTTCGATCCCATCATACCAGACCGTCTGAAGATTGTGCAGCAGGTAATAGTCGAAATATTCGACCCCGACATTTTCCAGCTGCTTGGCAAAAGTCTTCTCGACATCTTCCTCCGACATCGGGATAAAAGAAGGGAATTTTGTCGCGACGCGGAAAGAATCCCTGGGGTGTCTCTCAACAAGCGCTTTTCTGACAGCTTCTTCACTTTTGCCGTTGTGATATACAAAGCTCGTATCAAAATAATTGTAACCTGCCTTAAGGAACGCGTCTACCATTTTGTTGAGCTGCTCATAGTCAAAATCAGTCGGATCACCGCCTTTTACAGGCAGTCTCATCATTCCAAACCCAAGATTTTTCATCAGAATTCCTCCTTTAACCATTAAATGCTTTCTCTTATTTCAGCTTCGGAGTCTGCCGCTTCTCCGCCTCTCACCGCAAGGCCTTCCGTAACATCCGCCTGAGGCTCGAGTTCTTTTATTGTGTCGACTGTATCCGAGAACCCGCTTCCCTCATGGGTGACATAAACTTTTATATTCTTGCCGGCAAGATCGTACTCATCAAAGAACGAGTATACCGGCATGGGGAGATCTCCCCACCAGTTCGGGAATGCGATTATGACAGTATCATAGCTGTCCATGTTTTCTACATGGGTCGTCAATGCCGGTCTGATTCCGTCATTCTGATCCTGCTTTGCTTTGTTGACCGTGGCGTCATAATCGGCAGGATATATCTCTTCTGATTCTATGGCGAAAAGGTCTCCGCCGGTTTCATCCGAAAGCACTTCCGCTATCATCTGCGCGTTGCCCTTGTACCCTCCGTCGGTCGTCTGTATGCTCGCGCTTGTAACGGCGTCGACACCTTCCGGGAATCCTCCGTCAGTGTTTCCTATTCTGGTAAAATACGCGACAAGGATAGTACTGTTACCGGCCGCCGCACTTTCGGACGATCCGCTTTCCGCAACGCTTTCAGCAGCGGAAGCCGCTTCGCCGCTCACGCTGTCCGCTGACTGCCCCGATACTTCCTGAACAGATGCCTCAGACGCGGAATCGCTGCCTGACGAAGCTTTGTCCTGGCTGCTGCAGCCTGAAAAAACCATGACTGACATCAACAAAGCAAGCACAATTACACTGATTTTTTTCATTTCTTTTTCCCCTATTTTCATGTTTATATCTTTATCGCATAAGAGTTTTTATTATTCGTTGGTTATTGTGATCACGGCACTGCTGCCACTGAGCATTTCCCTGAGTTCATCCTCGCTTTTATCCTCGATGTGACCGAGTCTTGTATATGACCACGAATTGCTGCCGAAGAAAACAACGATTTTATCACTTGTATAAAGCACGATATCCCCCGGTTTGGTTTTGGTGCTCACATCGCTGCTCGGAAGCGATGTTCCGATTGGTCCTACCTGCTCAAACCCGCCGTACAACGAAGTTTCGACAGTGACCGGTCCTTCGGCCGCGAGCTCTAAAAGCGCTTTTACGGATTCATTTTCTTCCCAGTTCACTTTTACTTCTTCACCATTGATTTTCATTGTAATGGAACTCATCTCACTGCTCTCCAGTTCAGGCGTATCCTCACTTGAAGCCTCCGCTTCAGAAACTGCGGATATTTCAGCTTCAGAAGACTGCGCGGGATCATCGGCGGGATCACCGATGGACCCGCCGGTCCCGCATGAAGACAACATAGTGACGCACATGACTAACGCCAGAATGCACAGTATAAATCGATTTACTCTCTTATTTTCAAAGTCTCTCATTTTGCTGTATTACCTTGCGTACAAAGGCTTCAATCCAAGGCCGATAAGGTTCATAGCATTCTTTTTCTTCTGAATTTGCACCCCGCTCCCAATCAGGAACCGGGGTGACGAGGGAAATGTATGTTTATTTATTAAGGTATTCTCCGAAAAAACTCTGGAGTTTGTCAAACGGGATGGCATCCGTTTCGCCGCCATCGTAGAGATCCGTATGTGACGCGCCTTCGATCGTCAGGAACTCTTTGTTGTCCGTATACTTATTACCGTCAATCATATCCGCAAATGCGTCTTTCCCGAAATAATAGGAATGAGCTTTGTCGCCATGCATGATAAGAACAGCACTTCTGATTTCGTTCG
>JAFOKI010000099.1 GCA_017419895.1 Eubacterium sp.
AATAACTGCCATTTCGGAACAGGTTTCTATTGGAACCGCATGATCGGTCAGGACGACATGATCACGATGAACGTATGCAACACCACACCGCTCATGGCTCCTCCGGGAGGTAAAAAAGCTGTCGTAGGAACAAACCCGGTTGGTATTTATATTCCTTCGGAATCGTACGGTCCGTTGATGCTCGACGTAGCTACGAGCCAGGTAGCGCAGGGCAGAATTTTTGATTACAGACTCAAGCATCAGCCACTTCCCGATGGTTGGGCTGTCGATAAAAACGGACTTCCCACGAACGATCCTGATATCGCTGAGTTCCTGACTCCGTTCGGCGGACACAAAGGTTACGGCTTCGCTGTTATGGTAGAAGTGCTATCCGGACTTCTCGCAGGCGCGGAAACCGGATACGGTGTTGGAGATATCAACGATTACGCAAATGCCAGCAAGATCACACAGACATTCTTCGCAATGAGAATAGACATGTTCCGTGACCCGAAAGCGTTCCGCGCGGATGTAGATAAATATATCGAGTATCTTAAATCCACGCCGACAGTTGAAGGTCAGACGGTTTATTATCCAGGCGAGATCGAGACGATCAACGCTAAAAAAGCCGAGGAGCAGGGCATGCAGCTTCCGGAAGACCTCATTGAGGAACTGTCCGGCTTCGCAAGAGAAGGAAATATTCCCGATATCGAATCGTATTTTGAGTTATAGTTTTGAGTATAGTCGTAAGGATACCGCATAATGGCAGAAAAACCGAAAAAAAGATGGGGAGACAGGCGTGACGGCAGATTGATGCGTGAGATCGATCCGATGCATGCAATAGTCCCGTACCTTTACGTAAACAGGGCGGACAATGAAGCGTTTATTCAGGAATCGATCGATATGGCGCCGGTATTTGAGTATATCGACAGGAAAAATGCCGCGCTCAAGGCCAAGGTAGAAGCCGGCGAACTTCCTGAAAGCGCGCTGAACGATCCGTATAAGCCTTTTTACGTAATGCTCATGGCGCTCGTGAAAACGATCCATTTAAGGCCGGGGCTGAACAGGTTTGTCTGCAACATGAAGCTTTATCAGAAAGATGAGGTCAGTGTCGGATTTACGGTCAAGAAACGTTTCGCGGATAACGCCGATGAGGCTCTTGCGTACAAAAAGTTCGGACCCGAAACCACGATGGACACACTCTATGAGGAAATCGTCAAAGAAATCAATTTCTGTAAAGACGAGAACCAGGTGGACAATTCCGTCGACTTTATGGGTAAGTTCATGAAGCTTCCGACGTTTATCCTTAAACCGGTCTTCCGTTTCATCCGGTTCCTGGACAGACACGGCAAAGTTCCGTACGAGCTCATCAAGACAGACCCCAACTACGCATCCTGCTTTATCACCAATCTGGGATCGATCCACCTCAAGTCAGGGTATCATCATCTTAGCAACTGGGGAACGACTTCGCTATTTGTAATTATTGGCGAGCGTAAATACAAGCCGATTTTCAAGGAAGACGGCAGCTATGAGATGAAACTCATGAACGATATCGGTCTCACGGTCGATGAAAGGATCGCGGACGGTTTCTATTTTGCCAAGTCGATCAGGCTTTTCAAGAAACTCATTGAAGAACCGGATCTGCTGGAGCTTCCGGCATCCACAGAAATCGATTATTAAACAAAGCTATATTCTGTCATATTGAAATAACAAAGGCGGAGCCTCACGGCTCCGCTTTTCGTATGGTAAAAGACTGATTATTACCTTTGCGGCGGCTGATGACTATTTCCTTTGCAGCGACTAATATGACTATTATCTTTGCGGAAGACATGTTTCCGGACGGTTAACTCCTGCTGCAAGCTGCCGCGGTCCGTCATTCGACCGTCAACTTGCCACGCTCCGCATACCTGATAAGCGCGTCCATGTCTGAGAACCGGTAGGCGTCCTTTTTCCAGGTCAGCGCAATGTTTACATATACGGGTTCTTCCAGCGGAACGAAAACAATATCGTCGAAATGACGCACCAGATCCTTGAACAGGAATCCGACGGCGAGGTCGTTTCTGACCATCTCGCAGATCGAGTAGATCTGGGCGATCTTGAGGATTACCCTAGGATGAACGTCCGCCTCCGCAAACCTCTTGTATAGTATTGAAGAATGATGGAACCCGGAAGGGAACATGACTATCTTTTCCCCGTCAAGCATTTTAATGGGGATGTTTTTTATATAGGTAAAAGGATGGGCTTTTGACGTTACGCAGCCGAATTCGAGCGAGCTTACAGGCACCGAACGGTAAGCCGGATCGATCACGTCGGTCTGCGGGACGAGGGCCATATCGACGAGTTCTTCGCTGAGTTTTTGCCTTAGAGAGGGACTCCCGTCCTCGACGATCTCGATGCTTATATCCGGATGGCTGGTCAGAAAATCGCGAAAAAGAACGGGGAGCACGAGTGAACCGATCATCGGCGGGACCCCGAGCCTGAGCGTGTGGCGTTTACGCCCGAGATCCATCATTATATCCGTCAGAAGATCGGCGCTTCCTATAACGTTCCGCGAAAGCGACAGGAGTTTTTGTCCCTCTGTTGTAAGGGACATTCCCCGGTATTGCCGCTTAAAGAGAAAAACCCCGAACTCGTCTTCAAGCGCTTTTATCGAAGAGGAGATGGACGGCTGCGAAACGTGAAGGATTTCGGCTGCCTTTGTTACATTACCGTATTCACAAACGGCTTGAAAATACTTGAGTTGAGTGAGATTCACTACGAGCCTCCACTGCGTCAAAAGAAATAGGAAAAACCTATAATGGTACTATTATTATGTATTTTACAAATACAAAATACTGCATTATGCTGAAGGTGTCAAGGGAAGTGAATAAAAGGAGGCTGAAATGGATTACGCAAAGGAATCGTTGAAGCTCCATGAACAGTGGAGAGGAAAAATCGAAATGGTATCCAGAGTCCCGGTCAGTGACTCCAGGGATTTGTCTCTCGCTTACACACCGGGTGTGGCGCAGCCCTGCCTTGAGATCCAGAAGGATCCGTGCAAGAGCTACGACCTTACCAGACGCTGGAATACCTGCGCGGTCATAACCGACGGGACCGCGGTACTCGGGCTGGGCGATATAGGGCCGGAGGCCGGAATGCCTGTAATGGAAGGTAAATGCGTGCTTTTCAAAGCGTTCGGGAATGTTGACGCAGTGCCGCTTTGTTTGAAAACAAAGGATGTCGACGCGATCGTAGAGACGATCTATCTGCTTTCCGGATCGTTCGGAGGCGTAAATCTGGAAGATATATCCGCGCCGCGGTGCTTTGAGATAGAGAAAAGACTGAAAGAACGCTGCGACATTCCTATCTTCCACGATGACCAGCACGGCACAGCCGTGATCACGCTTGCCGGCCTGACGAACGCTCTCAAACTCCTGGGGAAGAAAAAGGAAGAAGTCAGAATCGTCACTTCCGGAGCCGGCGCAGCCGCGATCGCCATTACCAAACTTCTCCTTTCCTACGGTTTTACCAATGTAATCATGACCGACCGCCGCGGAATAATCTATAAAGGCCGCCCGGAAGGCATGAATCCCATAAAAGAAGAAATGGCTGAGGTTACCAATCTCGGCCTTGAAAAGGGAACTCTCGCTGACGCGATGAAAGGCGCAGATGTGTTTATAGGCGTTTCTGCTCCGGGCCTTGTGACACAGGACATGGTCCGCTCGATGGCAAAGGATCCGATAATCTTTGCCTGCGCCAATCCGACACCGGAAATCTTTCCGGAAGACGCCATCGCCGCGGGAGCCGCAGTCGTATCCAGCGGCAGATCCGATTATCCCAACCAGATCAACAACGTCCTCGCGTTCCCCGGTATATTCCGCGGCGCGTTCGACGTTCGCGCGAGCGAGATCAATGAGGAAATGAAACTTGCCGCTGCGGAAGCCATAGCGGGTCTCATCTCGGACGAAGAACTCAATTCCGAATACATTATCCCGAAAGCCTTTGACTGCCGTGTGGGCCCGGCTGTCGCGAAAGCGGTTGCCGAGGCAGCGATAAGGACCGGAGTCGCGAGGAAATAAAGATTGATTATAATCTGGCATATACAAAAACGGAGCCCGTGCAGGGCTCCGTTTCGTTTGGTCATACACCGATACTATTTCAGCTCGTTGTTCGCTCTGATCCAGTCCATATCGTAGATCAAGCCTGTTCCCGGAAGATCGGGGATCGTCAGGATGCCGTTCTCCGGTTCCGGATAATTCTTGAGGCAGCGGCGCATGATACCGTTGAACAGGAACAGCTTTTCAAGCTTGTAAGCGTTCGAAGCGGCGCTCAGGAGATGCATGTGGATGATCTCGAAGCAGTGCGGAGCGAAGAGCAGGTTCCACGCCTGAGTCATTCCGGCGACTTTGCGCATCTCGGTGTAACCGCCGGCCTTTGTTGCGTCGAGCTGAACGATATCTACAGCACCAGACAGCAGGAGATCGCGCATACCGAACTTTGTGTACTCGTGCTCACCCGTAGCGAGCGGGATGTTGAGAGCGCGGCGGACACGTGCGAGGCCCGGAATGTCATCCGCTGGAGCAGGCTCCTCGAATGCCGCGATGTCGCAGTCTTTGATGAGCTCGGCGAATCTGACGGCAGTTCCGCTGTCCCAGACGTTGTTCGCGTCCAGGATGATGTCGATGTTCGGACCGACCATTTCGCGGACGGCTTTGACACGGCGGGCGTCTTCTTTGATGTTTTTGCCGAGATCGACGCCGACCTTCATCTTGATCGTGTCGTAACCGAGATCGACGAACGATTTCATTTCAGCCAGAAGCTCATCGAGCGAGTAGGACGTCCAGCCGCCGCTCGCGTATGTCGGGATCTCGCGTTTGCTTCCGCCGAAGAGCTTGTGCAGAGGCTGACCAAGGATCTTGCCCTTGAGGTCCCAGAGCGCGATGTCCACGACGCTCAGTGCCACCAGACAAAGTCCTTTTCTTCCGGATCCTCTCATGTTGAGCAGCATCTCATTCCAAAGATCCTCCGTGTCCATCGGATCTCTTCCGAGCAGGATCGGTTTGAGCCTGTGCTCTATGAGAGCAGCCATGTCGTCCCTGATCGTGATACCGTGTCCGGTCAGCCCGTCTTCAGTAGTGATCTCGACAACAGTCATCTCCGCGATATCGTACCTGAGCGTGGAATCGCCGACTCCCGCACAGTCAGATGTCGATACGTAGAAGACTTCTACATTACTGATCTTGTGACCCATAGTGTTTTCCCCCTTGATAGTTTAACTGACCCCTTTTGGTTCTCAATATTCCTATTCTCAATTTAGCATGATATGAGGACAAATGCCACCCTCAATTGACTTGTATGCAAGGCGCGTGATATCTTTAGAGTTACAAAGTGTCCAGCCGGCCTGCGGCTGGAATTAGCTTATGATATGCATTTGGGGAAATACAGAATTATGAAAACAGTTGATGCTAAAAAGATCGAAAGCCTGGTTAAGCAGATTTTCATGGCCGAGGGTCTGACGGAAGATGATTCCGCGATTCTCGCCACGGTTCTTGTCGACGCTAATCTTACGGGGCGGGCGTCTCACGGAGTGCTTCGTGTGTCGTCATATGTCAGGCGTCTCAGGGCGGGCGGCGCCAAGAAGAACCCGCAGATGAAGATCATCAAGGAAACACCGCTCAGCGCGATCATAGATGCGGACAACAGCCTTGGCATGCTTTCCGCATATAAGACTGCGAAATACGTTAGGGAAAAGGCTGAAAAGAACGGAATGGCGGTGGTCAGCCTGACCAATAACTGCCATTTTGGCACGGGTTTCTACTGGAACCGCATGATCGGCCGGGATGACATGATCACGATGAACGTGACAAACACGCCGCCGCTCATGGTCCCCCCGGGCGGCAAAAAGCCAATGGTCGGAACGAATCCCGTAGGCATCTATGTTACTTCAGAATCATACGGTCCGCTGATGCTCGACGTCGCGACGAGCCAGGTCGCGCAGGGGCGACTCGTGGATTACAGCCTTAAGCATCAGCCGATCCCCGACGGATGGGCTGTCGACAAGGACGGGCATCCCACGAACGATCCGGATGCCGCGGTGTTCCTGATGCCCTTCGGCGGGCACAAAGGCTACGGCTTTGCTGTAATGGTAGACGTATTCTGCGGACTTTTAGCCGGTGCTGAAACGGGTTACGGTGTTAAAGACATCAATGATTACGCGTCGATCAGTCACGTCACCCAGACGTTCTTCGCGATGCGTATCGATTTGTTCCGCGATCCCGCGGAGTTCCGCCGTGACGTGGACAAATACATCGAGTACCTTAAATCCACTCCGACCGTGGAAGGTCAGACGGTCTATTATCCGGGCGAGCTCGAAAAAATCAATGCTGAAAAAGCACGCCGCGAAGGTATGCAGCTCCCGGAAGACCTCATAGACGAACTTGCGGGTTTCGCGAGAGAAGGCAATATTCCGGATATCGAGTCGTATTTTGAGATATAACAACAAAGGGGACTGCAGGTATGCGGTCAGCCTGATGATTTTCAGCTGTTTCGGCCGCTTTTGTCCATGAGACAAAGCGGCTGTTTTAATGCGCTGAAAGCGGTAAAAATTGAGTGCCGAAAAACATTGAAATTTCAACGAAAAATAGACGTACAAAAACTCGGGAAACGGCGCTCAAAGTCCTGAAAAAGGGACAGTTAAACTGCGCAAAAATGATATAATATAGTCAAAGAAAAGAGCTTGAAAACGAGCTGTAAATACCGTTTCAAAAGGAGGAACGTCATGGAACTCAACATCAGAAATCAGTATGTAATGGATGTAATCAATGCGAATAAAATCGATCCGATTGAGTTTTTGGATACCTTGAGCTGCCCCAGCGTGGAAAAAGTGCATCTTATAATGAGCTGTGATATTGAAAAAATGGTGGATGGAGCTGAGAACGAGGGTGTAGAACTCGATCTGACATATGACACGGTCAAGAATATCAGCCGGGCTTTTATTGGTGTGACCCGTATTTATGCCGATTTAGGGTTTTCACTGATTGAAATAATGATCGACTCATTAAAAACACTTGCGGCGTATTTCGCGCTGCTTGCCGTGAACAACCATGGCTTTGATGTCGAACTGACTGCCGTAGAGGATCCTACGCCTGAAGAGGAGATCGAGCTTTGGGCCGAAAAGTTTTCCATGAAACTGAACCATATGGATGAGAGCGATTTTATCCCTATCACTCTGAACGCGCTGAATACGCCGTTCCATCCGAAAAAGGGATTCGCTGCTGATTTCAGTGAAGCGGTCGAACTTTATAAGAAACTCACTGGCGTGGATCTTTATGAGCTCGGGCTGACCAATATGGCTGTCGAACTTGATGATGTGCCTGAAGTGCCGGTTGAGAGGGAAGATACAGTTCATTTTATCTTCCTGGAGGATGAAGAGGATGGTGAATATGATGAGTATGAGGAGAATAAAAAGGTTTCATAAAAAGCAGGGACAAAGACAACCAGAAGAGAAAAGCGGCAAGCAATGCCCGTAAATCATCCCACGCATTCACCCTATTATGATATAATAACTATATCAGACATCATATAACATCATCATTTTCAACTATTGGATAATACTGAAACGGAGGAGTTTATGAACAAAGGTATATCCCGCGCGCGCAGGCTGACGATTTTGGTCGCGGCAGCGATGCTGATGGCGCTGTTTATCGGGACGATGGCTGTCCATGCCGGCACAATCACGGAAGAGGCGGGCAAGGTCACACTGAACAATTATAAAGGCACCGAGAGTCTCAACTACAGTGATGCGACCGAACTGGTGCTGGTTGGCGACAAT
>JAFOKI010000100.1 GCA_017419895.1 Eubacterium sp.
CATGTTGACATATTTGCCGAATATCTGGCATCCCGTATGTATCGAAGATACATTCACTGTAGCGTTGTTCTTCACAGAGAGGGTACCATAGACCTTGATGCCGTTGCTTTCTTCTGTCTCATATAAATCTGCTGCGTTTGAAGTGATCTGCGCTGTGGCAGTTCCGGAAGCAGGTCCCGTAATAGTCACGTCCTTGTAGCAGAAAATACCGTAGGAGGCGCTGACGACTTGCTCCTGTACCGTGATATCTAAACCGGCTCCGCCAGCCAGGACGATCTCCAAATCACAATTCTGCGCCCATATACCGCCGTGATACCAGTTAGTCGTCGATTCAAAAGGCGCGCCGCAGACGCTGCTCTGCCCCCCGACATTTATGGTCAGTTTTTCACTTCCGGAAGTAAAAATCCCGAAAGAGTAGCATTCGCCGAATTCTCCCTGCGGCTTTCCGGATGTACGTTTTATCGCTGCATTATTCAGAATCAGCGTGTTGGTCTCCGGAACATACCTCGCTTCGCCTTCGGCCGCGACATTTACACCGTCTATTGCAGTCAGGTCGCCGGCGTTCTCCGACGTCACCTGTGTTCCCGCGATCCAGAGATCGTATTCGGTCACGTCCGCGTGCGCCTTAACAGAAACCGCGAATAAGAAAAGCGCGGCCAGAACAAAGCAGACCGCCCATCTACACATAGTATTCCTTCTAATCATATCTGATCTACCTCCTTTATCAGATCGGGGGGTGTTTCACAATTTAAGTATATCAAATAATGGAAAGGAAACAAATAGCTGTTTGCGAAAACAAAGGCGCCGCCCGGTGGTGGGCGGCGCCTTGGCGGCTTTGTGAGAACAGTTGACACACAAAACCAAATTGTTTAGAAAGGAGTTATTGGAACAAGGGGGGTCCTCTAAAAATCAACAAGATAGATACCTATGCCGATCTGGGTGAAACTCCCTTTCTTTTCGATATTTTTGATATTCGCGGCGAGCATTTTGCCGGCGTCCAGGAGGCGCGAAAAGATAAGATTATCTTTCTCCGGGATGTAGCCGAGCTTCTTGCGGCTCTCGGTCAGGATCAGTATTGCGTTCTCGTCGTACCGGTTTTTCTCGCGCAGGAGAGTAAGCTTGTCGCCTTCTTTTATCTCGTCGAGAACGGACTGGTCGTCGAGGTATGTCGTTCCGGCTACGAACGTGTCAAAAAGATGGATTTCCCTGATAAGCGGTTTCAGTATGTCACCGATGCCCTGCTGCTCGACAGCGGTTACGAGCGCACCTGCGTTATTGGTAGTCAGCTCATTTGCCATTGCAGTTCGACACCTCCGTTCCTGAGAAGATCATCGATCACAGCGTCGAGTTCGCTGCGGTATTCTTTGTATTCTGAAAGCTCATCCATGAGCTCGCGTTTTTTCTTGTCAACTGCTTTCTCATCGTAGAGAAGGCTTGCGTATATGTAAGGCTCAGTATGTTTGATGTTATAGATCTCGTCATTCAGTGCGTCGATTTGGCCTCGATATCGGGAATTTCAACGGTGATTTCATCTCCGCAGCCGAGTTCCTTCAGAGCCTTCCTGACCAGTACTTCTAGCTCCGAAAGTGATTTGACATCATTGTGGCCGTAAGCGATACAGATGCGGTTCCAGAGATCCATGAGTACCTCATGTCTGTCTGTTTCCGGATTGATGTCCGGGTGGATAAGCTTGGCGAGGCGCCTGTAGAGAGTCTTCGAGCGCTTGACCTCATAAGGGGAGTGAGTGCCGGAATTCTCACAAAGCCTGTTCTCCTCAAGCATCTGCTTAAGCTCCACATAGTAAGAAGCCATCTCGCGTTCTATGAACTCGCTCATCTTACCCGGGTCGATCACTTCACCGCAGTTCAGAGCCTTCTGGTAGTATGCGATCATTTTCTTGCGTTTGATGCATTCGATCTTCTGTTCGAATACGTCTGAAATCAGCTGCCCGAACACCTTAACGTATGCAGTCCAGATCTGACCTGCCTCTTTTTCCAGCTGGTCACGCTCCAGGAGAAGCTTCTCATATTCCTCAAATCTGCTGTTTACAGCTTTTACAAGATCCATCATATCACCTCGAAATCATAAAGTTCTTCATAGCGCATGGTCAGGAGTTCACCGTCCAGCTCGGCTTTCTGGAACATGTCATCGATACTGCGGTACCATTTGTCGTCAAAACGGACTGCGATCTGATCGCCGTCAAGCGATGACTCGATCTCGTGCGGCTCTTCTTCGAAAGTGAAAGTTACTTTAGCCGGTGTGAGCAGCACGTGGTACAGGTCGTATAGACCGAAATTGTCAGGATCGAACTCAGTCAGCTTATACACGTCGTTTATCAGCCATTTCATGATAGTAAGATCGCCGAAAAACGGATGATTTCTGATGCGCTGTGACAGGAAATCACGCGCCTCGTCGTACAGAATAAGTGCCGTTTCCTTATCGCCGTCCTCCGAGCAGATCTTGGCGTATCTGGTGAAAACCTCGGGAAGGGGATCTCCAAGCCACTGCGCATTTTTGACCTTGGGGTAGAGCTTCTTGATGATTTCCTTATATTTCTCGTAGTCCTTCTCAACAAAGTACCCGTTCTTATACATGTCGGCCACTTTATACGCGCCTTGGATGTCGCCCATCCCGCGGGCTTTGTTGTAATAGAAGTATGCCTTCTCGTAGTTCCGTTCACCGGTCCTGCCATAGTACCAGATGTAGCCGAGACCGAGGATCGCGTTGAGGTTGCCGCATTCGGCCGCCATTTCGTAGTACTTGAGCGCGAGATCGAACCTGCGGTCCTCATAGTACATACCGCCGAGCGCAACCATGTAGCGGGATTCCTTAGTCTCGTTGATCAGGTACTCAAGCGCCTCGACATAGAGAAAAGTATCTTCCTCCGTCGGATTGGTTATCATGTAGTAATCCCTAAGTATTTTATTGGCTTCCATAATAGTCATTGACCGTGCCTCCGTCGGGTTTGCGCTTCCGTTACCTTTCAACTATACTATATTCCAAAGCAGCCCGTGAAAAGTCCACTCGTGGTTTACTTTTTTATCTGCCTTTATGATACAGCAATTTGTGTCCGGAAAATCGGACAACAAAGGAGGATCACATGAATGCCAGGCGAGGCTTTGTGCCGGAGGATGAGCGGAATTTCTCAGAGGAAGCCATCGTGAAAATGCGTACCGCCTCCCGCCACGTTCTCTATCTGATAAACGAAGGATACGACCTTAAGCAAGCGACGACATTTATAGGGAACCATTTCCTGCTGTCCGAGCGTCAGCGGCTGGCGATCATGCGGAGTGTCGCGACAGATAAGCAGCTCGTGGACAGAGCGGGTAAGGAGAGA
>JAFOKI010000101.1 GCA_017419895.1 Eubacterium sp.
AGACTTGGCGGATTCGACGCTGTAGGACCTGTTCTCCAGGGACTCAACGCATCCATCAACGACCTGTCCAGAGGCTGCAACGCGGACGAAGTTTACTACATGTCCATCATCACGGCTGCTCTCGCATAAGCCTGCATAACAGAATCGCATTTATAAAACGGACCTTCGCGGTCCGTTTTTTCTTTTGCTGTTTGGTTAAGATATATGTTAAATAGAAGCGCGGGCACAGACTATATGGGAGCGAACCGTTTCAGTTCAAGCCCGTATAGTCTGTGCCCGCGCACTTTGTATTTGATCTTAATAACTGTCAGCTTAGATCGCTTTGTCCTCCGGCGCGCCGGGGCGTCCGGGTTTCATCTTGATCTCGCCCTTGCCGATAGCGTTGACCGGACAGATAAGTACGCAAAGGTGGCAGCCTACGCACTTTTCTTTGTCGCAGTAAGGAAGTCTGTCTTCTTCATCCCAGCTGATCGCCTGGTGAGCGCCGTCGAAGCACGAAATGTAGCAGCGGCCGCAGCCGATGCACTTGTCATGATCGATTTCCGGATAAACGATATAATCACGGTCGAGATTTTCTGCCGGGATCATGTTTCCGTTAGCTGCTCCGATGATCTCGCTGAGGCTGTCGATTCCCTGCTCTTCCATGTAGTATTCAAGGCCGCTCTTGAGGTCATCTATGATGCGGTAGCCGTACTGCATTACCGCTGTGGTGATCTGGAGCGTTGTGGAACCAAGGAGAAGGAACTCAGCTGCGTCTTCCCATGTCTCGATACCGCCGATACCGGAAATAGGTACTCCGGGGATACCGTCACGGAGCTGCTGTACGAATCTGAGAGCAACCGGCTTAACAGCCTTTCCGGAATAACCGGAAATCGAGGATTTGCCGTTGATAATAGGCATACCTATTTTTCTGTTAAGGTCGACGTTGCAGATAGACTTGATCGTATTGATTGCAGCGATACCGTCGGCTCCGCCTTCCAGACAAGCTTTTGCAACAGGTACCATGTCCGTGATGTTAGGTGTCATCTTGGCCATCATCGGGAGGTTCGATCCGCGTTTTACTGCTTGGCAGAAGCTCTTGCAGAGTTCGGGGTTCGTTCCTACATCGGAACCCATCGCGTGGGACGTCATCTGCGGACATGAGAGGTTCATTTCGATCATGTCTGCACCGGCTTCCGTTACGAGGCGGGCAAGTTCTTCCCAGTCATCCTCTGTCGGTCCCATGATGGAAGCGATGAGAACTTTGTCCGGGTAATTCTGTTTAAGTTTTCTGAGATCGGCGAGGTTCTCTTCAAGCGAATGCTCGGCGATCTGCTCCATATTTTTAAATCCGACAAAAGGCGTGCCTTCCTTTGTCACAGCGTCGAAACGCGGGGAAACTTCGTCGATAAGGAAATCTCCCGGGCCTATCGTTTTGAATACTATTCCGCCCCAGCCGGCGTCATAGCATTTAGCGCACATCTCATAGCAGTTACCTACGGGAGAAGACGACAGGCAGAACGGGTTTTCAAAATGCACGCCGAGAAAATCAACAGATAAATCTTTCTTTGCCATCTCATTTCCCTCCTAAATACGCATCTATCGCCGCCGCGGCTTCTTTACCTTTCTTGACCGCGTAAACAACTGTCTTGTCTCCCTTAACGAGATCGCCTGCTGCGAATACATTGTCGCCGAGATAGCAGCCATCAGCAGCCACTTCATTCTTGACCATGTCAATGCCGAGTTCGCCAGCCTTTGTTCCCTGGCCTACAGCAAGCACGATGAGATCTGCCTCGATCTTGACTTCACTGTTGAGTTTTCTGTGTCTGAACGTGACTGTCTTTCCGTCGACTGCAACAGGAGCATATCCATCCATGATGGTAACGCCCATAGCTCTGGCGATCTCAAGTTCTTCCTTGGAAGCCCTGAAGTCAACAAGTTCTTTTCTCGTGAAGTTCGTTACGTTCTGAACGCCGAGGATCTTGAGCGATGCGGAAGCATCCATCGCGGAGTCGCCGCCGCCGATAACAACAGCGTTGTCCGGAAGTTCAACGTCGCCCTGTTTATCGGAGAGTTCCTTAAGGAATGTGACCGAAGGAACAGCGTACTCATTTCCTTCGAACATGTCGAGGATCTGCGGTTCGCCGATACCTACGTCAACAAGAACGGCATCGTATTTCTCTTTCAGTTCATCCATCGTGATGTCTTTTCCGACCTCGCATCCGAGGATCAGATTGGCTCCGATAGCTTGAACTTTCGCTATCTCGCTTGCTACAACAGCATTCGGGAGTCTGTATTCCGGAATGGCTTTTCTGAGAAGTCCACCCGGGAGCTCATCTTTTTCATATACGTCTACTGCGTATCCGAGTTTGAGCAGATCAGCAGCTGCCTGGATTCCTCCCGGGCCACTTCCGATGATGGCGACTTTCTTGCCGTTGTCTTCGCCTTTTTCAAGGATCTTCATACCGACCTTATCTTCAAAATCGGTAACAAAGCGCTGGATCCCGCTGATATCGATCGGTTTGTCGATACCGCAGCGTGAACATGCTTCGGCGCAGTATCTTTCTGTCGGGCATACTCTCGCGCAGACAGCACCTAAAGCGTTGTTCTTTCTGACCGTTTCTGCAGCGCCTTTAAAGTTGCGGAATCTCACGCTGCGTATGAATCTAGCCGGATCCGTATGAGCGGGACATGCCGCCGAACACGGAGCATCATGGCACAGAAGGCATCTTGCGGCTTCTTCCATGACTGTCATGACAGTATACGCGGGTTTGAGTTCCTTTGTGAATTCCTGAGTCATGATTTGTTTACCTCCTCATCCGATTTGACCGATACTGCCGGAGACCATTAGGGATGTACACTAGTGACCTCCGGCAGTTAAACTGACATCAAAAATCGTCGATTAAGCTATTAAAGTCCTCCGTTAGCATCAAGCTTGAGGACAGCATTCAGCATTACGCTTGCAGCTTTTGTGCAGAGTTCGTCCGATGTGTGCTCGGGTTCGCAGTGCGAAAGTCCCTTTTCCGACGGAGCGAAGATCATCGTTGTCGGTATCATGTACGAAATGTACTGGGCATCGTGGCCAGCGCCGGAGTTGATGTCCATATGGCTGTATCCGAGCTCTTCAACAGATTCTCTTACATAGTTTACGAGAGTCTTGTTCCAGTAAACTGTATCTCTGTTCCATCCCAGAACGACTTCACACTTGCAGCCGTTCCATTCTCTCTCTTCGAGTGTCGCAAGTATAGCGCGGACTTTGTTGAGAGCTTCAGGATCTTCGTGTCTGACGTCGATCGAGAAGTCGAAGAAGTCAGGAATAACTGTGTTTACACACGGATGGATAACTACTTCACCTGTCGTATATACGATATCATCGTAACCGAGCTTGTCGATCTCTTCATGCAGGTAGCAGAGAGCCTGAGCAGCAGCATAGAACGCGTCGTGACGTTTCTTCATCGGGAATGTGCCGGCATGAGCAGCGAATCCGTAGAACTTGATTCTGTAAAGCATCTGGCCGAGTACGCATGTTACGACGCCGATGTCTTTTCCTGCATCCTCGAGGATCGGGCCCTGCTCGATATGCGTTTCAAAGAGTGCCAGGTATTTTTCCGGGGTCATACGGTTTGCGGCGTCGCCTTTGTACTTGAAGTTAGCGAGTCTCTCGCCAAATGTCACTTCAGTGTCAAGGATGGAGTGTGAAGCCATCATCTTGTCATAAGCGAAATTGTCCCTGAATCTTTCTGGCATGTAGTCGTGAGCCATCGTTCCCGAGCACATCATGCACGGCGGGAATTCAGAACCTTCTTCGTTCGTGAAGATCATAGCCGTGAGAGGATGTTTGTGCGGAATATTCTCTGCAGCGACTGTTTCCAGTACTTCCATGGCGCTCATTACACCGAGGATACCGTCGTAGTTACCGCCGTTCTTAACAGAGTCGCAGTGCGATCCCATTACTATCCTCTTTGCGTCCGGATCCGAACCCGGAAGTGTGGCATACATGTTGGCCAGGTCATCCGTCTCAATGGTCGCGCCTATAGCCGTCATGCGTTTTACCCACTCGTCTCTTGCCATGATGTCTTCAGCGGAGAGTGCATATCTCGTGATTCCACCGTGTCCGGCATCGCCGAACTGACTGAATGTCTTGATCTTGTCGCTCATTCTTTCCAGACTGCACTGATACATAAAAATCATCTCCTTGTCAAATAGTAACTGTTTGTAATCAGATATGGCGATGCCGGATCCCGCCTGGTGGGATCCGGCGCCATTTGATATTTATTGTTGTTTAGATTGTGCCGGTCATGGCCTCATGCTCTTCTTCACTAACAAAGCCTTTTGCTTCCTTGTTGCCGAATGCGCTGGACTTCATAAGCAGTACGTATACGACGAACGCAACGATGAACGAGAAGAGATATCCGTTCGCGGCGATCATGTCGAGGAAGTTCGGGGTCGTACGTCCCGAGCCTGCAAACGCGAATACTGTGTTGCCGAGCAGCGGGAGTATGAACGATGCGATCCATGCGATGATAGCGCACCAGTTCCAACCGCTTGAGTATCTGTAACGTCCGTCATTGCCCATGTAGAGCGAACGGAGGTCGACACGTTTCTCTTTGCAGATGAAGTAGTCTGCGCACAGGATAGCCGCTACCGGAGCGATGATCGTTCCGTAGTTGTTCAGCCATGTGAAGATGTATGCAGCACCGGAACCATAGATGAACCAGGGCTGTGTTACGAATACGGAGATCAGGATGGTGATAATAACGCCCTTCTTGAAGGAGATCTTCTGCGGAGAGATGTTCGACCATCCATTCGACGGAGCTACGATATTCGCAGCTACGCATGTTGTAAGTGTAGCAACGATTACACCGATGGAGCAGATCAGGATAGCGATCTTGCTGTCAACATAGTAGAATACCGTGGTCGGGTCGAAGCTTGCTTCTCCGAGTTTGTACTTTGTAGCCTGAGCGAAGAGCGCACCTGCGATAGCGCAGATGGCCATCGGGATCGGCATACCGATCATCTGGCCGTTGAACTGGTCTTTCTGAGATCTCGCCATCTTGGAGAAGTCAGGAATGTTCAGGGCTACAGTCGCCCAGTATGCAATGTTGGCCGTCAAGCCCGCCAAATATACAAAGGCGAATCCACCGTTCTTGTCTATGAGTTCCTGATGGTTTCCTTCTGTGAATACGTCGAATACACTGTGGCCTGTCTGCTTGATGGTGATCGCGCTCCACAGGAACAGAGCGAGGATAACGACGATCAGGAGCGGTCCGCCTATGTTCTGGACGAACTTGATCTTGTCCATGCCGTTATATGCTACCCATCCGCAGATAAGTACGAATACGATGAATCCGATGAACTGGCCGATTACTACATTGTCGTTTCCGGGGAGGGATATCGTCTTTTCCTGATCCGAGAAGAACGGAATAACGATACCGATGAGAGCAGCGATAGCGCCGCCGCCTACCCAGGACTGTACTGCAGCCCAGCCGCATCCGATGATCGACCTCGAAATACTTGAGAGCTGTGCTCCCGCGGTACCGAACGTCAGTCTTGCGTAAATCGGGTAAGGAATACCGTATTTGGTACCTACATGTGAGTTCAGCTGGATCGGGATCAGGATGATCAGGTTACCTAAGATTACGTTGATGATCGCCAGAAGCGGTGAAACACCGAGCGCAACCAGTGAGGATGCCAGAGCCAGAGCCGGAATCGATACCGAAAGTCCGAGCCACAGGTCTGCGACGTCCTTTGTACGCCATGTTCTGTCCGCCAGTTTCGTAGGCGCGAGGTCTTCATTATAGTGCTTTGCTGCTTTAAGCTCAGCTTCTGCTTCCGGAGCAAGCTCTATAAGTTCCCCTCTTCTTAACTGAGTGATCTTACTCATAAGTCTCTCCTTCTTAATGAATTATTATGTTTTCACGAGCGGCTTTGTCTGCCGCGGTTGAACTTTGTTAACAGATCTGAACGATCTCCGGCTGCTTACATGTTCTCGTAAGCCTTGCAGTACGGAGCGCCCGGGATGAATTTTCCGTCGCCCTTTTCGCCGACGTACTTGGCGTCTTCTACGATGACTTTTCCTCTGAGGAGGACTGTCTCCGGACGACCTTTCTGTTTCATTCCCTCATAAACGCTGTAGTCAACGCCTTCAAGGCAGCTCTCTACTCCCATTACGCCTTCGTAATCCGGATCGAATACTACGATGTCGGCGTCAAATCCCGCGGCGACGCAGCCTTTTGACGTAAGACCGTTGTTTCTTGCCGGGTTGTAGGACATGATCTCAACAAATTTCTGTTTTGAGATCTTGCCTTCGCATACACCGTATGTCCAGATAGCATTCATTCTGTTCTGTACCGACGGAGCTCCGTTCGGGATGTCTGCGAACGAGCAGCCTTCTCCCATTCCGAGGTGTTTCTGGTATTCCCAGTCAAATCCGCAGTGGTCGGAGCTGACAGCGTTCAGCCAGCCTTCTCTGAGAGCTTCCCAAAGCACTTCCTGATGCTCTTTCGGTCTGAGCGCCGGCGAGCAGACGAATTTTGCGCCTTCTTCATTCGGAAGAGCAAGTACGGATTCGTCAAACAGCAGGTAGTGAGCGCATGTCTCGCCGTATACCGGCAGACCTTTCTGCTGTGCTTCTTTGATCGCCTGCAGAGCTTCCTTACACGTTACGTGTACGATGTAGATCGGAGCACCTGCCATTTCAGCCAGGTAGATCGCACGGCTCGTTGCTTCGCCTTCTACGATCGGCGGTCTGGAAACGCAGTGATAATACGCGCCAGTCTTGCCTTCCGCGATGAGTTTCTTTGTAAGGAAGTCGACCATGTCGCCGTTCTCGGCGTGTACCATTACCGTGATACCGGTCTCCTTACCTTTTATGAGAGCGTTGATGATCGCTTCGTCGTCAGCATGGAAGAACTGTCCCTTGTATGCCATGAAGAGTTTCATGGTCGGATATCCTGCTTCCGCGAGTTTCGGGATCTCTTCGATAACTTCAGGCCTCGGATCTGTCATGACCGGATGGAACGCATAGTCGACCATTGCGATGCCTTCAGCGTCTGTTTTGTTGTATTCTTCAAGAGATTCGATAAGTCCTTTTCCCTTGACCTGGTTAACGAACTCGATAACTGTTGTTGTTCCGCCTACCGCGCAAGCATTAGTTGTTTCAAATCCACGTACCTTGCTCCCTTTGTAGACGAATGAATAGTGGACGTGCTGATCGATTCCGCCCGGCATTACATACTTGCCTTTTGCGTCGATCACCTTATCTACCCCGTCTTCGGGGAATCCTGTTCCGACGGCTGCGATCTTCTCGCCGTCTACAAGAACATCCGCGACGAACTCATTCTCTGTCGTCAGGATCGTTCCGCCTTTGATAAGTGTCCTCATAGTGTCATCCCTCCTTTAGTTGCACGCAAAAATAAGCAACTGTTAAATTTATAACTATATTTTATCACTATGTATACAAATGTCTATATACTTTTTTCAAATTTTCAAAAAATTTATAACATTTGAATATTATCAATTGTGTCAAACAATACACACAATTTGTACTTATTTTAATACATAGCTGCCAAAAGAAAAGGAGTCTTCGAGAAGAATTCCCGAAGACTCCTTTGCCTTCATGCGGTTATTCTAGACCCGGTCCTCTGATTTGTCAATACCGTGATCCAAAAGTCCCCTATTTTGTCAGTTTTGCGTTCGTTTTGGCGAGGAATTTCTCGCTGTCTATTACAAAGCGTTCGTGCCTCGCATGACCTATCTCTCCGGCCTCGTCAAAAGCTTTGATGTCAAAAATTAGTCTGCGGCCATCGACTTCCACGAGTTCGGCTTCGCATGAAACTTTCATGCCGACCGGAGTCGCAGCAGTATGCTCGACGTTTATGAGGATGCCGACTGTTCCCTTCCCGCTTTCGAGATACGGAGCGACAGCATTCATTGCCGTATTCTCCATGAGCGCGACCATATATGGCGTCCCATATACCGGAAGAAGCCCGCTTCCTACGTTTGCAGCTGTGAGCTCATCTGTCACAACTATTTCCGAAAATCCTTTTATTCCCTTTTCCATATCAGTTACCTTTCACTCTTTTTCAACAAAGCATTGCCGCGGACCGGCTTTTACGGCGCGTCAGCGCGCGTCATGCCTTTTTTCAGATACCGCCTTTGCGAGCTTTGTCAGAAAATCCTTAAGTTCCGCCGAAGAGTTCTTCTTGACCACGATCGTCCCCTGTGCCGGAGCTGTCATTATATAATAGTTAGTTTCTGTCTCGTATATCGCGTAAATATCGTCGTACTTCACGTTAGTCACGCCAAGCCTGGACTCTGTGCGCATGCGGTCCTCAAAAAACATGATCCTGCTCTTAAGACCGTGGAGGGCTTTGTTAGAATCATATAGTTTCTTTTCGTTACGGCTCCTGAGCGCAAGATAAACCACGATGAAAAGAAGCATCAAAACGAGCAGAGCTACAGACTCAGCCCGATGCCCCCTTGACCAAAACAATACCGCAAGCAGAAGCAGGACTGCGGGCATCACGAACGAGACAGCCCATGAAACCCGGCGGTGCCTGGAAACTTCCCTTAAAAGCCCGCGGTACTCTTCAAGATCGTATTCAGTTATCGTCTGGAATCTCGGTCCTTCCGCCATATTACAGAAGCTTGCTGATATCGAACACGAGGTCTTTCATCGGCTTGGTCGCGCCTTTTCTGACGACGAACTTATTGTGATACCTTAGTCCGACCACTGTATCGATGAACGGAGAGTCATCGAGATAAACGTCGTGTTCGCGTGCCTTGAAGAAGAAATCATAGTCCAGGTCGTAATACTCGTCCTCGTTTACATAGAACGCAAGACCCTTGCTGTTATAATAATATCCCTTTTCGTCCGTATAACCCGACTCATTGAAAAGTATGTCCATGAGCTCTGTCGTGGATGTTATCGTTCCTTCCGGAAGCTGCACCACGAGATCAACGAGTTTATTCAGAACGATGTCTTTTGTTATGTCAGTCATATCGATATCCTTTCGGTTAAACTAATGCTTTATTTTACTGCCAATATATATTCTATCAGATTCACCTTTTGAACTCAATCACTTCGCGCTCAAGGAATCCCGGAATTGCGGCGGCATCCTGATACCCTCTGACGTACATGCTGAGCTGCGCTTTGCGGTCACGCTTCAGCGTGCCGCTCTCCTCGAGGAATTTCGGCGCGATTATCAGGGCTTTTCCCATTCCTTCAT
>JAFOKI010000102.1 GCA_017419895.1 Eubacterium sp.
CGACGAGAGCGTCTGTTACTTCCGGAACATCCCACGGATAACCGGAGTCTTTAGTGAATACATAGAAGAGGATGTCGGCGTCGGCCCATTCGAAGTTACGCGAACCCATGTCGAAAACATCGTCTTTCATGAGCTGTTTGATGTAAGCGGCTTCGTATTCTCGGATCTGGGCGTCTACACCGATTGCCTTGAACTGGCTCTGGAGAACAGAACCGGAAGCCTTGAGGGAAGCCCTGTCGGAAGGCAGGAGCATTTCGAATGAAAGCGGAGTGCCGTCCTTTTCAACGATTCCGTCGCCGTCTGTATCTTCCCAACCGGCGTCTTTCAGGATCTGCTTAGCCTTTTCGGGATCATACGCGAATTTCTGGGCGAGTTTAGCTTCTTCCTCTGCGCTGTAACCGGCCTGAGCAGCTGAGATGAATCCATAGAGCGGAGTTACGACTCCGTCGAGGTTATCTACGAGCTCGTCACGGTTGACAGCATAAGTGAGTGCCTCACGAACTGCCTGGTCGGCGAGGAGACCTTTTCCGGTCTGGAGATTCAGATAGGAGCATCCAGGCTGGAGATATGTATAAACAGATACGTCCGGATTTGCCTCGAGGTCGGCAAGGCTCGTTGTCGGTACGTCGTAGATGATGTCTACATCGCCGCTCTCGAGCTCGCTTACGCGCGTGAACTCATCGGGGATGAATCTGACGATGACTGTGTCAAAGTTCATGATACCGCTGTTCTTGACATGGGGGTTGTTGGTGTGGAAGTACTCGTTTCTCTTGAGCACTACCTGTGAACCCTGTTCCCACTCTTCTACATAGAAAGGTCCGATGGAAACCGGTTTGCGGTTGAATTCCTCATCACCGACCTGGTCAAGATAGTTGATGTCGAGGATACCATTGTAGATACTTCCGAGCGAGCACCACATATAAGGAGCGGGTCCCGTAAGGTTGTAACGGACTGTCGTGTCGTTTACGACTTCGACGCTTTCGACCGCGTCCAGGTCACTTGCGTATTCGCTGACCTGAAGATAACGTTCGGTCGATGCTTTGAGTGCTTCCGCGTTGAGCGGGTCGCCGTTGCTGAATTTCGCGTCCGCAGGAAGAACGAATTCAATGTATTCGTCCGTTACTGTATAGGACTCAGCTACGGAAGGAAGGATCTCGGAAAGGTCTTCGCTGAATACTACGAGCGGCTCATAGATGAGTTCGTGTACCATGTTCGTCCAGCCGATCTGCTGAACGTCAAGACCTTCTACTTCGTCCTGGATGGCGATCACGAGAGTACCGCCGTCACCGGCTGCTGCCGACGAAGCTGCGCTTCCACTTCCGCTTCCGCTTGAAGCTGCCGGAGCGGATGATCCGCCGGAACATGCTGTCATCGACAAAGCCATTCCGAGGCACATGATCAAAGCAAGGATGATTGCGCTGATTCTTTTCATTTTTATAACCTCTATTTCCTTTTCTCTTGCGCGTTATTGCGCATCCACTAATGAATAATAACACTCAAAGTTTACATGAAGAATATGCAAATTGCAATAGTTTCAGGTAAAAATATGCACAAAAACGACAAAATATGCATGAATAATTTGTGTTTTGGCAATAAAAGAGCCGCGGCTGCCCGCGGCTCACGGCTTTTTTGTTTTTTCCGCCCCAAGGGGCGGTTTTGATAATCCTGAGCGTCTTACTTGTTTACGACGTTCTGCGGTGTGCCTGCCATCCAGGCCTTGATGTTTTCGACTGTCGTATCCATGATGCGCTGACGGCTTTCCTTAGCGCCCCATGCCATATGCGGAGTAATGATGCAGTTCGGGCAATCAAGCAGCGGGTTGTCGCTGTGGATCGGCTCTGTGGAAACAACGTCCAGACCTGCAGCATAAACTTTTCCGGATTTCAGAGCATCGGCGAGGTCCTGATCGACTACCATCTGGCCACGGCTGTCATTGATAATGATAACGCCGTCTTTCATCTTGTCGATGTTTTCCTTGCAGACGATGTTCGTGTTGGACGGAAGCAGCGGCTGGTGGATAACAAATACGTCAGCTTCTTTGAATACTGTTTCGAGGTCAACATATTCAGCAACAGCTTTGCCTCTCTCTGTCTCCCACGGGTCGCAGGCAAGAATTCTCATGCCCATAGCTTTTGCGATCTCAGCAGTATGGATACCGATGTTGCCCATTCCGAGAAGACCCATTGTCTTTCCTTCGAGGCAGATCAGCGGATAATCCCAGTAGCAGAAATCGGGGCAAGCTGCCCATTTGCCATCTTTGACCGTCTTGTCGTGGTGACCGATGCGGTGGCAGATCTCGAGCAGCAGCGCGATAGCGAACTGGCTGACGGCATATGTTCCGTATACAGGAACGTTGCAGACCGGGATGCCTTTTTCCTTACAATAAGCGATATCGATATTATTGAAGCCTGTAGCGATCTCAACTATGAGTTTGATGTTCGGGCAGGCATCGATGACCTCTTTCGTGATCGGAGTTTTGTTCGGCATAACGATCTCGGCGTCGCCGATGCGCTCGATGATTTCGGCCGGATTGTCTTTGTCAGTACGGTCGTAGTAAATAAATTCACCAAGTGCTTCAACATCAGCCCAGGACAGATCGCCCGGATTTTCGGTGTAGCCGTCTAAGCATACGATTTTCATTGGAATCTCCTCCTTTTTAACACTGCTACCGGGATGATCCCGGTTATCGGGGCGTAAGCCCGTTCCCAATCGAAGTCTGCTGCCGGTAAGCAGCATGGTTATTTTATATTATATCACATGAAACGCGGGTGTACACACTCCGGGGAGTGATATATCACTCGGCTCGCATGACATCAATCGAACAGATGATACTGGTCCCTTACAAGTTCCCAAAGGCCTTTTTCTTTCAGCTTGGCAACCGGAACGCGCAGCGATATTGTAACGACGCCCGGAGCTCTTCCGATTTCGATCGCGCCTGTCACGGTGACGCGGTTCATGACTTCCGGTACCGTCATATCGAACAGTTCGCCAGCTCTGGCAAGGCCGTTATCTATTGCAAGATTGAGATTAGCGCCTGTTCCGATGACGGCGATAGGCGCGGAATCTTCGATACCTACCTGGTTCCACTTGGCAGCTTCTTTTTCTGCTACTGCTTTTTCGTCGGCCGTGAGCGGCTTGGCGAGATAAGGAACGTCCTCTATCCTCGGAAGGAGAAGCGGTCCGTCTATTCTGAGACCTTTCAGGACAAAAACCTGAAGCTCGACGACCGCTGATACGTCCGTCGTGTGGCCCGCGATCTCGCCTTCACCCTGCATGGCGTGTACGTCGCCTACGTAGACGCCGCCGCCCGGTACCTTGACAGGGCAGATGAGGACGGCGCCGGCACGGACTTTGTTGATGTCCATATGGCCGTCTGTCTTGTCCTTGAGAGTCTCCTCTGTCATTGCGTATTCATGAGGTGCGCCAAGAAGGAAAGCGCCGAAATCTCCGGCGTTGTGGGAATCGGGGAACGGCCTTGCGGGAGTCGTACCGAGCTGTCCGACAAAGGGTCTGAGCCTTGCGACCATGCCGGGAAGGTCATGGCCCGCTAGTACGAGCACCGGATTCTGTATGGCGTTGTCCGGTGTCTGCATGTATTTTCTGCCGTCGCGCGCGACTGTCTCAGCCGCAGCCTGATCCAGCGCGATACCGATCTGCTTGTTCTCATCGAACGCCATGGTGTAGCCGTTTGAGAAAACGAAAGGCGCGCACGGAGCTCCGCATATGCTGCAGCGGACCGCATCCGGACCGATACCTTCGATGTACGTGGGCGGGTTGACCGCGCCGCACTTGGGACATTTGCCCGCGACAAAGCCATCGCCGTTGGCTCTGTCGGCAAAAGATTTGTCATTTCCGGAAGAAGTAACGTCGGACGTCACCTGGACAGATTCGATCCTGATCACGATCGCATCGCCCGGTTCCGCGCCTTCGACATAGACGGGTTTGGAGACCTCGTGGCCGCCCTTGAGCTCCGGCGTCAGCATCGGACCCCAGCAGCCTGCAGCGGTGTTCACGATGATGCGGCCGCCGTCACGCACCGGACCCAGCATCGGTTCATTTGGATCCAGAAGGGCGTTTGTGTACTCGTTCACGAGTATCGTCTGTAAAGCACTCAATTTCAATACCTCCTTTTGATTATAGCGTTGATGTTGATACTTAGAATTCCAATACCTTATTCGTGTCAATCGGGATCAGGCGCCGCCGGTCTGCCCAGTCTCGCCGGAGCCTGTTCCGGGATCTGTCTGTCCGGGTTCTTCTGTACCCGGGCTGTCCGTACTGCCTGTGCCGGGATCGGTCTCCCCGCCCTGGCCAGGATCGACCGGTTCCTGCGTTTCTTCCTTGGGCGGAGTAGGATCGTAAACCGTGATCTTGCGCCACTTGGATGTGCTTCTTCCCCACGGGTCGTCAACAAAATATTTAACGCGGTATTTGGCAGCTTTCTTTGTCGACAATTTCTTGACTGTGATCCACTCGCCTTTTTTCTTGCTCCATTTCTGGATTTTCTTTACCTTTATATATTTGGTCAGATCGTAGAAGGAATTCGGGTCGATGGCTTTGACGCATTTTTTAAGATTGTATTTGGCGCCGATCTTGAGCTTCTTGGACTTTGTTGTAATGACGGGCTTGGGCATCATCCCGCGGTTCGGATTACCGCTTGCCGGATCGGTCGGATCCCAGGAGTATTTCGATTTGGAGGTGTTTTTGATGCGTTTGGGTTTCCCGAGCGGGTCTCTTTTTTTGCTTCCGCGGAAAATCGTGATCTTGGTGCCGACCGAGCAGTTGTCGTATACCCATTTCGCGTCTGCAACAGAAAGCCTGATGCAGCCATGGGACGCGCTCTTGCCGAGGTCGTTGAATGCGGCGGTGCTCTGCATGCTGTTCCTGGGTTCATGGTACCAGACGGAGTGGATGAAAATATCGCTCGTCACATGCGCCGTGTACTGCGCGTAGTCGTAACCGGTTTCGGGAAGCCACATAGTGAGCCAGCGGTTTTTGTAGCCGGTGTAGAACGTGCCGTTGGGCGTCGCCCATTTGCCTGTCGTTCCGCACGTACAAAGCATGGCCCGTACGGGCTTCCATTTTCGCCCGCTATATTTGTACGCGGTCATGACGTTGGTCTTCTGGTTGACCTTGAGCCAGTAAGTGCTGGCGTGCGCCAGAGTCACAGACATAGCAAACAAAGCAAGCGCAGCCGCGAGAATCACGGCTATCCTGAGTTTTCGTGAAATGAGATGTTTGCAGTTACCCATGTTTGCCTCCAAAAAAGCGGCAGCCGAAACCGGCTGCCGCGCTTTGTTATTTCACATATACTTTCGGGAGACGCTGTCCGAGGCCGCACGCAATCTGATAATTGATCGTGCCGCAAGCGTCCGCGATATCGTCCGCGGTGATCGTAAGACCGCCGGATGAACCGAGGATCGTGACTTCGTCGCCTTCCCTGACATCGGGAACATTCGTGACGTCTACCATGAACTGGTCCATGCAGATGCGTCCCGCGATCGGACACATGATACCGTTCACGATGACTTTTCCCGCCTCGGAATACTGACGCGGAAGACCGTCCGCATAGCCAATGCCGATCGTCGCGATCTTGGCAGTTCCGGGAGACGTGTATTTTCTGCCGTAGCTGACATCTGTTCCCCCGGGAACAGTTTTGAGATAAAGAATATTCGCGCGCACCGACATTACGGGCTCAAGCGCGAGAAGCTCTTTTTCGACATCATGCGATGGATAAAGCCCGTACAGAATGATTCCCGGGCGGACCGCAGTAAAATACGCCTGCGGGAGCCTCATGATAGCCGCGCTGTTCGCGCAGGTCTTCTCATTCAGCTGGATACCGGCCGCCTCCAGCGCGTTCATGAATTTAATGAAGTTTTCGAGCTGGTCGTATGTGTACTCGAGATCCGTGCCGTCCGACTCCGCAAAGTGCGTGATCGCGCCTTCTATCTTGAAATATGGAAGCACTGCCGCGCGGGTAAGGTCGCTGAGCGCCTGGTCGATCTCATCGGGTCTCCAGCCGATCCTGCCCATTCCGGTGTCTGCCGCGATATAGCCTTTAACGATCTTGTCCATGCCGGCTGCCGCGTCGTTGAACGCTTTCGCGTTTTCATACGTAACAAAGACGGGTGACAGGTCGTACTCCGCGATCACATCAGCGTACATGTTCGGCGTGAGTCCGAGTATCAGGATCTCCTCATTCGCGCCTGCCTGTCTGAGCGTGATAGCCTCCGACAAAGTCGCCACGGCGAATTTCGTAACGCCGCACTCGCGCAGGACCTCCGCGCAGCGGACACTGCCGTGGCCGTAGGCGTCGGCTTTAATGACTCCGATGACGTTCACATGCGCGCCTGCGCGAAGCCTGATATTCCTGATGTTCATTTCCAGAGCCGTGAGGTCTATCTCCGCCCACGCGGCCCTGAGAGCCTTCTTATACATCCTATACCTCTTGAAATTACTATCTAATCGCCTAATGACGATTTGAAGATGAGTTGTTGATTGAAGTACCGTCGCAGCGGGAGGGGCCTGAAGGGCGGCCTCCGCAACGCCGGTACTTGCCGGTTGCGAACGCAGTGAAGCAAGCGGCTTAGTACCGCTGCGTGAGGACAGAGCGCGAGCGTACGCCCGGCAGACCCCTCCCGCCGCGACGGTACTATAAGTAACGACTCAGTATTCAGATCTTCGGCGTCCTGTAGATAATGTCTTCTCTCGATGGTCCGTTCGAAACCATCGTGATCGGGTATCCAATCTGGCGTTCGATCTCGTCAACGTAATCCTGGCATTCCTTTGGAAGCTCTTCGAAAGTCTTGATTCCGGTGACATCGCACTTCCAGCCCGGCATCATTTTGTAGATGCCCTTGCAGCGGCTGAGATCCGTGACTGTCGGGAAATCCTGGATGACTTCCCCGTCCATATCGTAACCGACGCAGATGGGGATCTCGTCGAGATATCCGAGCGGGTCGACGACTGTGAGAGCGACCTGGGTCGCGCCTTGGAGTCTGCAGCCGTATCTGGATGCGACGCAGTCATACCAGCCGACTCTTCTCGGACGGCCGGTCGTCGCGCCGTATTCGCCGCCGTCTCCGCCGCGTCTTCTGAGCTCTTCTGCCTCATCGCCGAAAATTTCGGTGACGAAGTCGCCGCCGCCGACGCTGGACGAATACGCCTTTGTTACAACTATTACGTCCTTGATCTCATACGGCGGGATGCCGGCGCCCGGTGACGCGTAACCCGCGATCGTGTGGGAAGATGTGACCATCGGATAGATACCGTGGTCCATGTCTTTCATGGTTCCGAGCTGGCCTTCGAGAAGGATCTCTTTTCCTTCTTTGATGGCCTGATGCAGGAATCTCGACGTGTCGCACATGTACGGTCTGATCATTTCGCGGTAGCTTACGATCGTGTCGTAGAGTTCGTCCGGATCGATCTCGGGCATATTGTACAGATACTTGAACAAAGTGTTCTTGATTGTGCATACGTTGTTCACGCGGTCGCGCAGGGCTTCTTCAGGCATGAAGAGTTCATTCACCTGGAAGCCGATCTTGGCGTATTTGTCGGAGTAGCAGGGAGCTATTCCGGATTTTGTCGAGCCGTAAGCCTTGCCTGCGAGACGGGCTTCTTCATATGTGTCCTGAAGGATGTGGTAGGGCATAACGACATGAGCCCTGTCCGAAACCAGCAGGTTAGGAGCCGGAACGTCTCTGTCGGTGATGCTCTTGATCTCTTCTATCAATTTGGGGATGTTGAGCGCGACACCGCTTCCTATGATGCAGGTAGCGCCTTCCACGAATACTCCCGAGGGGAGCATGTGGAGTGAGAATTTGCCATACTTGTTTTTGATCGTGTGACCCGCGTTGCTTCCGCCCTGGAAACGCACCACGATATCAGCGTGCTCAGCGAGTACGTCAGTGATCTTGCCTTTTCCTTCGTCGCCCCAGTTGGCGCCTACGATTGCCTTTGCCATAAAGTCCTCCTTATACGTTGATTTCCGCCTCGAGACCGAGTACGTCTCTGTTGGCGTCAAGTATAGGCTTTATGACCCCGTCGAGAAACTCGGCTGTCTGCTGCGGAGCGCGTCCGACATAGTTTTCCGGTTTCATGACCTTCTGTAAAGCCTCTTTTGTTATGTTGAAAGCAGGATCGGCCGCGATCCTGTCGAGAAGATCGTTGGGCTTTCCTTCTACTTTAACCGTTTTTGCAGCCTCCATCGAGAGCTCTCTGATGCGCTCGTGGAGTTCCTGGCGGTCGCCGCCGGCCTTTACCGCGTCCATCATGATGTTCTCCGTCGCCATGAACGGGAGCTCAGCCATGAGGTGCGCTTCGATGACCTTGGGATAAACGACGAGTCCGTCGGATATATTGATGTAGAGTTCGAGAATGCTGTCAGTCGCGAGGAACGCCTCGGACACGCTGATCCTCTTGTTCGCGGAGTCGTCGAGCGTTCTCTCGAACCACTGCGTCGCAGCAGTGATCTGCGGGTTCATGACGTCTGCCATCACATAGTTCGCGAGCGAAGCCATTCTCTCAGATCTCATCGGGTTGCGTTTGTAAGCCATCGCGGACGAACCGATCTGGTTCTTTTCAAACGGCTCTTCGACCTCCTTCTGGTGCTGGAGCAGTCTGATGTCATTTGAGAATTTGTGGGCTGACTGCGCGATGCCTGCCAATACGTTGAGAACGCGAGTGTCGATTTTGCGGGAATACGTCTGTCCGGAAACGGGGTAGCACGCCTCAAAACCCATCTTTTCGGCTATGCGCCTGTCGAGCTCGCGGCATTTTTCGTGGTCGCCGTTGAACAGTTCCATGAACGAAGCCTGTGTTCCGGTGGTACCTTTCGACCCGAGCAGCTTGATCGAGCCGAGCACATAATCGAGATCTTCCAGGTCGAGCACCAGATCGTGGATCCAGAGCGTCGCGCG
>JAFOKI010000103.1 GCA_017419895.1 Eubacterium sp.
ATGATCGAGCAGAACACGGGCGAAAAAATCGACATAAAAGCAATAGACAAAACGGATCCGGAAATCTACAGGATCATAGCAGAAGGCAACACGGACGGCATATTCCAGCTCGAGAGCGAAGGCATGACAAACGTAATGAAACGCCTTGTCCCTGAGCATTTTGAGGATATCGTCGCAGGTATCGCTCTCTACAGACCGGGTCCGATGGAGTCGATCCCGAAATACATAGAAAACAAGAAGGACCGTTCCAAAATCAGTTATGTGACGCCGGAGCTCGCGCCGATACTCGATGTCACTTACGGTATTCTGATCTATCAGGAACAGGTAATGCAGATAGTCCGCGATCTTGCAGGCTACAGTTACGGTCGTTCCGACAATGTCCGACGCCTGATGAGCAAGAAAAAAGTGGCGGAGATGCTCAAGGAGAAGGAATTCTTCATTCACGGGCTCGATGATGAGAACGGGAACGTTATAATTCCCGGCTGCGTGAGAAATGGGATATCGGTGGAGGCTGCGGAGCAGATCTTCTCTGACATGGAGACTTTCGCCCAGTACGCGTTCAACAAATCCCATGCAGCGGCTTACGCAGTCGTGTCAATCCAGACCGCGTGGCTCAAGCGTTACTATCCGGTCGAGTTCATGGCGGCACAGATGACCAGCTTCATGGGTGTGACTTCCCAGATAGCAAGGTACATCGGAAACTGCCGAGAGATGGGCATTGAAGTGCTGCCTCCCAGTGTCAATTCGAGCGGACGCGGCTTTACGGTTGAGGACGGAAAGATACGTTTCGGTCTCAGGGCAGTCAAAAACGTCGGGGACAACGCGATTGAGGAGATCATACGTGCGCGCAAGGCCTGCGGCCTTCCGAAGGACATTTTTGAATTCATAGGAAATCTTGATGTCAGCATCGTAAACAAGAAAGCAGTTGAATGTCTGATAAAGGCAGGCGCGCTTGACTGTCTCGGAGGAAACCGTGCAGCGCATCTGGCGATATACGAGCAGCTTATGACAGCCCGCCAGAACGAGGCAAGGCGCAATATCGCCGGCCAGATCTCGCTCTTCGGTTCGGAAAGCGGAATAATGGAGGCGGCTGACGCTAAGCCCGCGTTGCCCAAAATCAAGGATTTTGAACCGCGTCAGAAACTGGCTTTCGAAAAAGAAATGATCGGGATTTACATTTCCGGGCATCCGCTGGAATCCGTGGCAGACAGTCTGCGAAAAGTCGTATCGATAGAGAGCGGGGCTCTTGCTGCTAAATCGTCGGGAGACAGCGATATGATGGACGATGTGTCTGCTGAAATGATGGATGCTGCTGCAGCCGACATCATGGGTGCGGATACGGTTACAGACGGTATGCGCGTGATCATGGGCGGTATCCTCTCAGGAAAACGCGATCTCGTGACAAAGAAGAACGAACTCATGACGTTCCTGGAGATGGAAGACCTTGAGGGTTCGTTTGAAGTCGTCGTATTCCCGCGTGTTTTCGAACGCGACCGCGATAAGCTGAGCTCCGACAACATCCTTATCGTTCAGGGAAGGCTTGATATAAGAGAGAACGACACGCCTAAACTGATTGCGGAAAAGATCGACATATATGAGCCGGGGGCAGTCTATCAGATGCCTCCGCAGAGTGACAATTACGGCAGGCAGTCATATGGGCGCGGTGGTTATCAGGCTCCCGCGTATCCGGATATACCGCCGGAAGTGCCGCATGGCACCAATGGACCGGATTCGGGCAGCACCGGGAAGACCGCCGCGAAAATGGTCAAGGTCCGCATCCCAAAAGGCGCAAACGACCGTGACGCGGTTGAGGGACTCAGGGAGATATTCGCGAAGTATCCTGGGGACGCGCAGGCTATCATATATCTCACTACCGGCCGTGCTATCAGATTCACTGATGCCGGCGTGGAGGCTTCGCCGCGGATCGCGGATGAACTCACACGCTATGTCGGTCCCGGCAATGTTAAGGTTGAATAAAAGATGCGAATGAACGGATCTGCCGCTGCGGCAGATCCGTGCTTTTTTGTTGACCGGGGAATCTATGGGGCTTCCGTCAAAACAGTACCGGGTTTCACGGATTTGTGTAACTTTTCCAATGATTTCATGGGGTCAACAAAGCTTTGTTGGGAAGTGCTCGCGCTCAAGCCTACGGAACGTTGAAAAAGTTACACAAATCGCATCATACTAAGCGCTTTTTGACGGCGCACAGAGAATACTGCAAAGCCTATTTCCGCAGAGCCGCTTCTGCAGTAATCAGAAGTCCACGCAAAAGTCAGAGAGAATCCGTTGCCAAAACACTAACAATCTTGAGATTTTACGCAAAAAGTATTATCATGTTAGAAATAACTGCGGAAAGAGGGAATAACTATGAGCAGAAAAAGAATAGGTGTGCTTACAAGCGGCGGCGATTCGCCGGGGATGAACGCGGCTATCAGAAGCGCGGTCCGTTATGCCATAGAAAAAGGCATGGAAGTTTACGGTATTCATAGGGGATATGAAGGTCTCCTCGAGGGCGATATCCACGAGATGACCAGAAATTCCGTTGCTGACATACTGCAGAAAGGCGGCACCATACTCAAGACCGCCAGAAGCAAAAGGTTCATGACTCCGGAAGGACTGGATCACGCTGTTGAAGTGCTGGAGGCTTTTGGTATTGATGCTGTTGTGATCATCGGCGGCGATGGAAGCATGAGAGGTGGATTGGATCTGACCAAACGCGGCGTGACCGTAATGGGCGTTCCGGGTACGATCGACAATGACCTCGGCTATACCGATTACACAATCGGATTCGATACGGCCGTAACGACATGCCTTGACGCGATAACAAAACTCAGGGACACTTCCTCTGCGCATGACAGAGCGTTCATAATAGAAGTTATGGGAAGACGCTGCGGTGACATCGCGATGTACGCAGGACTTGCCGGAGGAGCGGAAGACGTGCTCGTTCCGGAGCTCCCGTACGACGTGAATGAGCTTTGTAAGAAGATCATCCAGAGTGCTAACCGCGGCAAGCGCCATAACATAATCATAAAAGCCGAGGGCGTGGATGTTTCGTCCCAGGACCTCGCTCATGAGATCGAGCGCAAGACCGGCCGCGAGACAAGACTTGTCGTTCTGTCGTACCTGCAGAGGGGCGGCTCACCGACAATGAGAGATAGACTGCTGGCGACGCTTTGTGCTCAGAAAGCTGTCGACCTTATCGACAAAGGCTCGCAGAGCAAAGCTATCGGCACGGTCAACGGACATATCGTTGCG
>JAFOKI010000011.1 GCA_017419895.1 Eubacterium sp.
CACATCATGTAAGTCTGTCTGATGGTGTTTTCCAACATTGTCCATGCCTCCTTTCGATTTATTAACGACACTATATCACCATAAACCTACTATGTCAATAGGTAAATAAAATTTGTTTTACCCATTCACATTGCGGTATAATAGGCAATATAACAAAGCAGCTGAATCACGTGCCACACCGGCAAACCCGGGCGAAGGCCACACAGGGAGGCATCTTTATGATTTCAACAAGAGGAAGATACGCGCTCAGAGTCATGATCGACCTGGCTGAAAATGATAACGGAAACTACATACCCCTGAAAGATATTGCGGCAAGGCAGGAAATATCAAAAAAATACCTTGAGATATTAATGAAGGACATGGTAGCAGGCGGCCTTGTCGAAGGACTGAGCGGAAGGGGCGGGGGATACCGGCTCCGCAGGAAACCGGAAGATTATACCGTCGGTGAGATAATCGAGCATATGGAAGGGACGCTTGCGGCAGTGGCCTGCCTCCAGGACGGCGCTGCAGTGTGCCCGAGAGCAGAGGAGTGCAGGACTCTCCCGCTCTGGGCGGAATATAATAAGCTCACTCGGGATTTCTTCTACAGCAAGCGGTTGAGTGATCTGACAAAAAAATTCTGACGGGCGGCAACCGGCAAATATTTCCAAATTAGCGGTTTTTGACCGTCAAAAGCTTATTATTGAGTAAAAGTGGCGACAAAAAACTCGTGCCGGAGCGATTTGCCCCGGCACGAGCTTTGTGATCCAATAACTATCAGATGATCGGTTTCGTGTACCAGATGTAATTCGCGTAATCGCGTATGGAGCGGTCTGCTGAGAAGCGGCCGGACATCGCGATATTGGTGATCGACATGTGGTTCCAGCGGCGGCGGTCCTCGTAGGCCTGCTGCATCTCTTCGTGGATGCGGCAGTATTCACCGAAGTCTTTCAGGCACATGTACGGGTCGGCGATGCTGTAGGACGGTTCGAGCAGGTATCTCTTCATATTGGAGAAGCTCTTTCCGGCGAAGCCCTTGTCAAGCGCATCGATTGCCCTCGCCAGCTGTCTGTTCTCGTTGTAGTAGACCTTTGAGTCGTATCCTGAGAACAGGTTGCGGACGACTTCGTCTGCAGTCTGGCCGAAAATGAATATGTTGTCTGCGCCAACGGCCTGATACATTTCGACGTTTGCTCCATCCATCGTGCCGATCGTGACTGCGCCGTTTATCATCATTTTCATGTTGCCCGTTCCGCTGGCTTCTTTTCCGGCAAGCGAGATCTGCTCGGAAATATCGGTCGCGGGCATCAGCATCTCCGCCATGGAAACATTGTAGTTTTCCAGGAAGATGACCCTGAGTTTCGACGCGATCTTCGGGTTTCTCTCGATCTCTTCGCTGAGTTTGCAGATGAGCTGTATCGTTTCTTTTGCGAGATAGTAGCTCGGCGCGGTCTTGGCAGCGAACAGATAAGTCTCGGGGCGCATTTCTTTGTCAGGATCGTCAAGGAGTTCCTGATAACGCACGATGATGCGGAGCGCGTTCAGAAGCTGACGCTTGTACTCGTGCAGTCTCTTCGCCTGAACTATGAACAAAGAATCAGGATCCGGCGAGATCCCGGAGGTCGCCTTTATGCGATCGGCGAGCCGGGCTTTGTTCTCGCGTTTAATGCGTTCAAGGATCACATGGACAGAGACATCGTCGCGGTATTTCAGGAAGTCTTCCAGATAGTGCGCGTCGGTCCGGTAGTCATTGCCGATCGTATCGTCGAGCAGTTTCGAGAGCGACGGGTTCGCCTGACATAGCCATCTTCTGTACGCGATTCCGTTTGTTACGTTCGTGAATTTCTCGGGCGTTGTCAGATAAAAGTCGTGGAACAGGTCGTCTTTCAGGATCTCAGAGTGGAGAGCCGAGACGCCGTTGACCCTGTGTGAACCGATTACTGACAGGTTCGCCATGCGGACCTGATTGTCCTTGAGCGGAGCCATGTTTTGTATCATGCCGTCTTTGCCGGGGAACTTGGAATTCATCTCGGCGCGGAATCTTCTGTCGATCTCCTGCAGGATGACATAAACCCTGGGCATGAGCATGCGGACAAGCTTGTCGTTCCACTTTTCGAGAGCTTCAGCGAGTACGGTGTGGTTGGTGTATGAGACCGCACGGGTGACTTTTCTCCAGGCATAATCCCATGTGCAGCCATAGTCGTCGATGAATATCCTCATGAGCTCCGGGATACAAAGCGCGGGATGCGTATCATTGATGTGGATGGCTACTTTTCTGTCAAAGTTGTCCAGTGTCCCATGCATGCGGAAATGGTCGCGCACGATGTTCTGGCACGACGCGGAAACCATGAAGTACTGCTGTTTGAGTCTTAACTCTTTTCCTTCTTCAATATTGTCCGCGGGATAGAGGACCTTGGAAAGAAGCTCAGCGCGGTTCGTCATCTGGGATGCCCTTGTGAAATCGCCGCTGTTGAAAGAGAGCATGTCAAAACTCTCTTTGTTCGTGCTTCTCCAGAGTCTGAGCTTTGCGATCGCGTCGGACCCTGCTCCTGAAATGAACATGTCGTAAGGAACGGCCTCGATGTACTGGGCGCCTTCCACCTCGTATGTAAGACCTTTTTCGGTCCATTTTTCTTTATAGTTTCCGTAGAAGCTTACACGGAAAGAGTCTTCCTCTCTCGGGTTGAGCCATACACGTCCGCCGGGGAGCCAGTTGTCAGGCATCTCTACCTGCCAGCCGTCGACGATCTTCTGTTTGAAAAGGCCGTATTCATATCTGATCGAGAAGCCGGTGCAGTCATAACCCTGTGAAGCAAGCGCGTCCATGAAACATGCCGCAAGTCTCCCGAGACCTCCGTTTCCGAGTCCGGCATCTGGTTCCTGCGCGTAAAGATCTTCCATCGTGACGCCGCGGACCTTCATGACGTCCTTGACTACCTGCGTCATGCCGAGGTTGTAAAGGTTGTTCTTGAGGGACTGACCCATCAGGAACTCCATGCTGATGTAATAGATTTTTTTGCGGGAAGACTCGTTGCGTTCCACGTCTTTTCTGACCTTGTTGAACGCCCATTTTTTCTTCTGCAGAATGTTGTTCACTATCTCGGCTGTCGCGCAGTAAAGATCGCGCGTGTCAGCCGTCTCGAATGTCGCATGGTAGTTGTTCTCAAGGTGATCTTCCAGAAGATCGCGGAATTCTGATTTATTCGGCAGTTCGACGGGTTCCGGTGTAAGTTTCGGTTTCTCATCCATCGCCTGCGCGAATTCACTCATGTTTTGAAGTACGTATTTCATATATTATCCTTTAAATCTGACGTCGTTATACATATCGATATACTTTGTTGCCGAAGAGTCCCAGGTGAAGTCTAGCCCCATATCGTATTTGACGAGGTTCGTCCAGCTTTCCTGATTCTTATACAGGTTGATCGCGTTCATGAGCGCACCGTAGAATTCGCCCGCGTCGAACGCTTCAAACACGAAGCCGCTTCCTTCGCCCAGAGTGCAGTCTTTGATGGAATCCTTGAGGCCGCCTGTAGCGCGTACCAGAGGTATGTCACCGTATCTCGCGCCGATCATCTGAGCAAGTCCGCACGGCTCACCCTTAGAAGGCATGATCAGCACGTCACCGGCAGCATAGACCTGATGCGAAAGCGCGGTGTTGAACTCGATGAGCGCGCGCACCTGGTTCGGGAATCTGTTTTCGAGCCCGCGGAAGAAGTTCTCGTATTCCGCGATGCCTGTGCCGAGTATCACGAACTGTACATCGTTATTGATCAGCACGCCGTCGATGACCGATCTGATGAGATCGACGCCTTTTGCCGGGACCAGTCTGCTGATCATGGTGAGCAGACAGACGTCGCGTTCGGGGAGTCCGAGCATTTTCTGGAGATCTCTCTTACAAAGCAGTTTGCCCGAAATGTCGTCCTGCGTGTAAGTGGCCTTTAGCATTTCGTCTTTCGAAGGATCGTAGGCGACGGTATTGATTCCGTTCAGTATACCGCGGAGCTTGTAATCGTTCTTCTTAAGGATCGGATCGAGACCGAAGGAAAAGAACGGATCCTTGAGCTCTTCGGCATAGGAAGCGCTGACGGTGCTTACGATATTAGCAGTCTCGACTGCGCCCTTCATCAGATTGCAGTCATCGTTGTACTCGACGATGTGCGCGTAATTTTCAGGTATGCCGCAGATGTCGTTTATCGCGAAGTGGCCGTAGTGTCCCTGATACTCAACGTTGTGGATCGTGAATATGGTGGACATGAACTTTCTCTGGTAGATCGTGTACTGATAGATCGGGACCAGAGCGGTCTGCCAGTCGTTGGCATGCATTATCTCGGGACTGAAACCGGTGAATTCGATGGATTCGAAAACGGCGCGCGAGAAGAACGCGAAACGTTCGCAGTCGTCTTGATATCCATAGAGCGCGGGGCGGTTAAAGTATTCTTCGTTGTCGATGAAGTAATATTTAACGCCTTCAAAGTCCAGTTCGAACACGCCCATGTATTTGCTGCGCCAGGAGACGGGTATCTCCTTGCAGCCGAGGTATTTCATCTGATCCCTGTATTTCTGGCCTACCTTGGCGTACAGCGGGCTGATTACGCGGCAATCGATATTCCCGTGCTTGCTCTTGTTGAGTGCGGCGGGAAGCGAACCGGCTACCTCTCCGAGGCCTCCGGTTCCGGAGAACGGCGAGACCTCGGGTGAAACAAAGAGTATTCTGAGAGGTTCTGCAATATTGACTTTCTGTTCTTTAAGAGGTGCGGAAGCTTTTTTTGCTGATGGTGCCGCGGCTTTTTTCGCGGCGGGTTTTTTGGTGTTTTTTTTCATGGTGTTTCCTCCTCTGCTTTAGGTATCTATCTTATCACATTCTTGAATATCCGTCCATGATGGTCTATAATTTATGTTGGATAATACTATGCGCAAAACAGACTGAGGCGGGAATATGAAAGAGAAAAAAGATCGTTTGGTTGAACAAAAGTATCTTTTCCACCAAGGGCGTGACTACAGGAGCTATGAGCTTTTCGGCGCGCATCCGTTAAGCCCGGAAGAAGGAAAGGGTATCAGATTCAGGGTCTGGGCTCCGAGGGCTGTCCAGGTCTCCCTGGTCGGTGATTTCAACGGCTGGGACATAGAAGCGGATCCGATGAAACGGTTGTCCGACGACGCGACTATCTGGGAACTGACCACAGACAAACTCGGAGTTGGCTGGCTTTACAAGTACGCGATCAGGACTGATGACGGAAGGGTCCTTATGAAGGCGGACCCATTCGCTTTCGAGAGCGAAAAGGGAAGCACAAATGACGGTATCCAGATGGCGTCCAGAGTAAGCGACATCGCTTACGGTTTCGAGTGGCATGATGACGAATGGCTGAGAAAACGCAACACCGGCAATCATTACCGCGAACCGATTAATATTTATGAAGTACATCTCGGATCGTGGAAACTCCATGAGGATGGAAGTTTCTATACGTTTGCCGAACTCGCGGACGAACTTATCCCGTATGTAAAGGATATGGGATACACGCATATAGAGATGCTCCCGGTCATGGAACACCCATTTGGCGGATCCTGGGGCTATCAGGTCACCGGTTATTATAGCGTGACATCGCGTTACGGAACGCCCGCGGACTTTAAAACCTTTGTTGACAGAGCCCATCAGGCGGGCATCGGCGTCATTATGGACTGGGTCCCTGCCCACTTCCCAAAGGATTCACACGGGCTTATCGAGTTCGACGGATACTGTCTGTATGAGGACAGCGATCCGTTCAAGCGGGAACATAAGGGCTGGGGAACACTGGCGTTCGATTTCGGACGTCCGGAGGTCCAGAGTTTCCTCATTTCGAACGCATTTTTCTTCTGCGATGTTTATCATATCGACGGTTTAAGAGTGGATGCTGTTGCGGCGATGCTCTATCTGGACTAC
>JAFOKI010000104.1 GCA_017419895.1 Eubacterium sp.
ATCAGCTGATCGCACGACGTGTACGTGAATGCGGTGTTTACTGCGAGATCAAAAGATATGACACACCGATTGAAGAGATAAAGGCTCTTGATCCGGTAGCCATCATCTTCACCGGCGGTCCGAACAGCGTTTACGACATGAGTTCACCGCATATTTCAAAAGATATCTTCGATATCGGCGTTCCTGTACTCGGTATCTGCTACGGATGTCAGCTCGTTGCCTGGACACTCGGCGGCGAAGTAAAGAGCTGCGAAAAGAGCGAATATGGTAAAATAGAAATTTCACATAAAAACGGAAGCCTCCTCTTCAAGGATGTTCCTGAAAAGAACGTCGTTTGGATGAGCCATACCGACTACGTAAGCAAGGTTCCGGAAGGATTTACAGTTACTGCAGCATCTGCAGACTGTCCTGCTGCTGCATTTGAAAACCCGGAAAAGAAGTTCTACGCAGTTCAGTTCCATCCGGAAGTTACACACAGCGAATTCGGTAAAAAAATGCTCCACAACTTCCTCTACGAAGTATGCGGATGCAAGGGCGACTGGGTAATGGACGACTTCATCGAAAAGACAGTTGCAAAGCTCCGTGAACAGATCGGCGACAAGAAGGTAGTTCTCGGTCTTTCAGGCGGTGTTGACTCATCAGTTGCCGCAGGTCTTTTAAGCCGTGCTGTCGGCAAGCAGCTCACCTGCGTATTCGTTGACCAGGGTCTCATGAGAAAGGACGAAGGCGACTTCGTTGAAGAAACATTCACAAAGCTCTTCGACATGAAGTTTGTACGTGTAAACTGCCAGAAGCAGTTCCTCGAAAAGTTAAAGGGCGTTTCCGATCCTGAACAGAAGAGAAAGATCATCGGCACAGAATTCTACAAGGTATTCTGGGACAAGATCCGTGAAGAAGCTGACGGCGGATTCTTCGCACAGGGTACAATCTATCCGGACAGAATCGAATCCGGTAAGGGTAATGCAGCCGGCAAGGGCAGCACTGCTACTATCAAGACACACCACAACATGGTTGAAAAGCCTGCAGATATAAAATTCGACGGTACTATCGAACCGCTCGCTGACCTCTTCAAGGATGAAGTACGTGCAGTCGGCGAAAAGCTCGGCATCCCGCACGACCTCGTATGGAGACAGCCATTCCCTGGCCCTGGCCTCGGCGTAAGAATCATCGGCGAGATCACAGAAGAAAAGATCAAAGTTCTTCAGGAAGCTGACGCAGTATTCCGTGACGAGATCAAGAAGAGCGGCATCGAAAGCGAACTCAAGCAGTTCTTCGCAGTTCTTCCGGACGTAAAGACAGTAGGCGTAATGGGCGACCACCGCACATACGACCACCTCATCGCCATCAGAGCCATCACAACAGATGACTTCATGACAGCCGACTGGGCAAGAATCCCGTACGACGTCCTCGCAAGAGTTTCAAACAGACTCACAAATGAAGTTGAACACGTAAACAGAGTAGTGTACGACATAACTTCAAAGCCTCCGGGAACTGTTGAGTGGGAATGATACAAATCCGCCCACAAACAGCGTAAATACGTTGATTACGCCATTACATCAATAACAGTGGCAACGTTTTGGCAACAATTCTCGATTATCGGCAACAGTAATAAATTTTCTGTCTTAAAAGATAAGAGCTATCTGATTCTATTTTGAATCGGATAGCTCTTTTTGTTTTATTCAGATTAGTTATTTTTCTTTCACTGCTCTGCGTGCAGCTTCATTCCGCTCCGCTTCCGACCTCGGATACCTGTATCGCCACTGGTCGTACTCCTCGCGGGTGATTTCCCCATTGCGGTACTTCTGAGCCATCTCTTCCCACGGTTCGAGCAGACCTGTCATTTTCGCAAAGGTCGAGCCGTTCTGCCTGTTGATGCGGATACATATTTCATCGTCCAGGCGATCAATCTTGAAACCGTATAAATCTTCAAGCGCAAACAGCGTATGCATCAAACCCGTATAGCTGTCTATGTTCGGAACGTTCAGAGCCTCGGTCGATACATCAAGTGCATCGGCAAGTTGTTCTATAAGATCAGTCTTTGGCGTTCTTGAACCTGATTCGTACTGTGCCATACGAATATCAGCTGTACGTTCCGTAAAACCGACCTGTAAGCCTAAGAACTTCTGCGTCATACCTCTGAGGTTGCGAATAAACCTTATTCTCTCTCCTATTGCCATATTGTTGCCCTCCATTTTCATCAAGCAGCATACAGAAATGTACTATGCTGACATATTTCACAAATCAATTATAGCATATATGTTTAGTATATGTCAAGTTAGTAGAAATAAAAATGTTTAGTAATTTAGATATTGACATAACGGTTTTTGTTTAGTATAATAAGAATACAGCCTAACGTTTTAGAGTTAAGTTAAAGAAAGGAGCTACTCATGATGACAGACAGAAATTTTATGAGAGTTGAAGACGTTGCCAGAGAGCTTGATGTTTCCAAGTCCTATGCATATAAAATAGTACAAAAGCTCAATCAGGAGCTTGAAGCTAAGGGCTACATCACGATCTCGGGCAGAGTAAACAAGCAGTACTTCCTTGAAAGAACTTGCTACAGCGGTTCTTCCGAGGACAACGAAAGGAAGTGATACGATGCCAGTCTACAAAGACGGTAACAAATGGCGTGTGATCTATCGTTACACCGACAGCCGTGGAGAACGCAAACAGACACAGAAGCGTGGTTTCTCCACAAAGAAAGAAGCTCAGGCGTGGGAGCGTGAACAGATGAACCAAACGGAATCGCGCCTCGATATGACTTTTGAAAGCTTTTCTGAAATATACTTCGAGGATATGAAGAAGCGTCTGAAAGAAAACACATGGCACACAAAGAATCATATACTCCGCACAAAGCTGATACCTTTCTTCAGAAAAAGAAAGATGTGCGATATTCTTCCCAAAGACGTGATTGCCTGGCAGAATGAAATGCTCGAAGGTTCTACAAAAACAGGTAAACCGTATTCACCTGTGTATCTGAAAACACTTCATAATCAGCTCAGTGCCATATTCAATTATGCGGTAAAGTTCTACGGACTTCCGAGTAATCCCGCAGCCAAGGCAGGAAACATGGGAAAAGCGAAAAGCCGTGAGATGCTGTTCTGGACGCAGGAGGAATACAGAAAGTTTGCAGAAGTCATGATGGACAAGCCTGTTTCGTTCTATGCGTTTGAAATGCTGTACTGGTGCGGTATCCGTGAGGGTGAGCTTCTCGCCCTCACCCCTGCTGATTTCGATTTTGAGAAACATACGGTTTCTATAACAAAGTCTTTTCAGCGTATCAATGGACAGGATATAATCACCGATCCGAAAACGCCAAAGAGCAACCGTGTTGTGAAGATGCCTGATTTTCTTTCTCAGGAGATACAGGATTTCATCAGTCAGCTTTACGGTATCGGAGAACATGACCGTATGTTCATGATAACCAAGAGTTATCTGCATCATGAGATGGACAGAGGGGCAAAAGAATCAGGCGTGAAGCGTATCCGCATTCATGATCTCAGACATTCGCATATCTCTCTGCTTATTGAAATGGGTTTTTCAGCTGTTGCGATTGCCGACCGGGTTGGTCACGAGAGCATTGACATTACCTATCGTTACGCTCACCTGTTTCCAAGTACGCAGAATGAAATGGCAGACAGACTCAGTGATCTCAGAACCGAAGATGAGGAAGGTGGTGAAAAAGATGTCAGCTAAAAACCTCGATACTAAAGGCAGATTCAGAAGCCGAACCATAGGCTTCCGTG
>JAFOKI010000105.1 GCA_017419895.1 Eubacterium sp.
AACATCATGACCTGCGCGCCTGTCGCAGCCATGCCTGTCAGGATCTCCGGCTCACGGCCCGGTGTGTCTTTTATCCAAAGCCCTTTCTGGTCGGTGACCATCTCCGGATATTCCAGAACACCCTGTATCGGTCTGTGCCCGCTCTTAACGATTGCACCGAGGCTCTTTTCTTCTATGCTAGAAAGCCCGCCTGCGATATTGCCCGGTGTCGGCTGTCCGCCGCGCATGTCCTCGCCGGTCGCCTTAGCACGGCCTTCCATCTCGTCGACGATCCTGTAAATCGCCTGTCCCACAGGACCGTTCTCACCTCCGACCGCGCGTCTCGCGAGTATGTGCTCTCCGCCTATGAACTCTGTCGTCTCACCGAAAACCACAGTCGCGCCGAGGTCGACGAGTTTGTCCGCGACATAACCTATGACGCAGTTGGAAGCCATTCCGCTCGTCGCGTCCGAAGCTCCGCACTTGATCGACATGACGAGTTTCGAGATGTCGACTGTTTCACGCTGGAGTCCGGAGATCTCTATCGCAAGCTTCTGTGCAGCCGCCGTACCTATACGTATCGCCTCGCTCATTCCGCCCATTTCCTGGATCCTGACGACTTCCACAGGTTTTCCCGTCGCCCTGAGCTCGCTCTCAAGTCTCGCGACATCTGTGCCTTCGCATCCTAGAGAAACGATAACGACTGCACCAACGTTCGGGCTCGAACCGAGAGCTATCAGCGTGTCGGTTACACGCTTAAGGTCTTTCGGGAGCTGGCAGCAGCCCTGATGGTGGAAGAATCCGACCGTTCCGGAAACGGCATTGCATATTCCCTGCGCCACATCGGTAGCGCAGATGACGCTCGGTATCACCGCAACGTGATTTCTGACCCCTACTCTTCCGTCGGGTCTTACATATCCCTGAAATGTGTATCCCATGACTTCCTCCTAAAGATCCCCTCGTCCTCTGAGCGCGTCGAGATTGTGCACGTGGACGTATTCGCCTTTTGCGATGCCCGTGTTCGCGCGTCCGATCGTCTCACCATACTTGACGATGTTTTCGCCTTTCGCGATCGGAACAACAGCGATCTTATGACCAAAAGGCACATCTCCGATAACTTTAACGCGTTCTGCTTTACCGCTCTTGTCGCGGACTTCAACTTCGGTGCCGTCAGTCACTCCATTCGCGAAAATAGTTGCGACATTGTCTTTTTCATCGACATGAAGCGCAAGTTTAAGTTCTTCCATAATATATACTCCTCTGCCTTTACAAAGCTTTGTTGACCTGCTGCGCGGTCGCGGCTCCTTGTCATTTGACAGCCAGCACCGCCACTCCGTCCGGGATAACCACGACGGACGCGTCTCTTCCTTTTATCTCATAAGCCTTTTCCAGCGCCTCGTCCACATCCTTGGCATGGATCATGTTGGCGCTTTCGACTTCCGAAGTGTCCATGAAAGTCGTGACCAGTATGACCTTGTGTTTCATCAGGACCCTTGCGTATATCTGAGCGCTCCACTGCTCACTGATACTTTCTTTCGGCGGTATCTTGGACAGGAACGCATCGATTTCCTCCGGAGTACCCATCTTCATGAGTTTTCCGAAATTGGCCCCGCCCATTCCGTCGCAGCATGAAGCGGTGATTATTATCACGCCGTCTTCTCCTGCGCATGCTTCCGCGGTCGCGACTGCTTTCGGGCTCTGATACACGTTCTGATCGAGCGGATATCCGCCGTTTGAGGTTATGACTATGTCTCCGGTCACGACCGGCTTCTGTGCGAGACCTCTTACAAAGCTTACTCCGACCGCGTGCGCTTGCTCCAGGTCTCCTGCCCACGCTCCGATCACTTTCTTCTCGCCGTTCAAAGCCACATTCAGTATGAATTGAACATTGACCATCCTGGCAGCGACTACCATGTCCTCATGTATCGGGTTGTGCTCCAGAACGCCCGCTACGGAGAACGGAGTACCGATGGCTTTGTAGGAATGGTTTTCGTTCACTGTCGCCGCGTTGCAGACTCCGGGGAGAATACTCTTTCTTCCGCCTGAGAAGCCAGCGAAGAAATGCGGCTCGATGAACCCTTCGGTGATCAGGAGATCGCATTCAGCAGCGACTTTGTTCACATGGAATTCCGCGCCTGATGGCAGGATGCCCATGAACATGAACTCATCCTCCTCGTTGCAGCGGTTCACTACGATCCGCTCGTTATCGACTATCGCGTCGCCGAACATCGCGCGCTGCTCTTCTTCGGTCGTCGGCCTGTGGAGCCCTGTCCCGATCAATATCGTGATTTCCGCGTCCGGCGCGCCTTTCCTTATTTCTTCCAAAAGTATCGGTAAAGTCAGCTTGCTCGGCACCGCTCTCGTATGGTCGCTCGTGACGATCGTGATCTTGTTCTTGCCGCGGGCCAGTTCTATCAGTCTTGGCGTGCCGATCGGGTTTGCCAGGGCGTCCCTTACGAGTTTCTCCTCGGTCTTTCCGGGATCAAAGCCCTCCGCCTCCGCTGTGATCACGGCTTTCAGGTTCTTCTCATCGACATGAAGATCCATGTGATCTTTATAGTATGGTATCTGGATAGTACGCATCGTGTGCCCTCACTTTCTTCCAATTTCCTCTAATGCTATTCTATCATTATTTCCTCAACAAAGTGTGGTTTTCAGACAAATGTTGCAAAAGTTCCAACGGCTTCGAGGTGTCGATCCTTGCATTCCGGCTCTA
>JAFOKI010000106.1 GCA_017419895.1 Eubacterium sp.
GCTGTATTGCTGCCGTCACGGTTCTTGACGGCAAGGATCTTGTCATCTTCCGCCATCGTCTCTTTGTCGATGGATGCTGCTTTGGAGGTATCAACAATGTCCCTTGTGTAGCCGGACATCATGGCAGACACTTCCAGGCGGTTTTTCACCATGGAAGTCTGGCAAAGGAGCTCCACCAAAGCACCAATAACCAAAACGGCCGCCAGGATGACAGCGATGACTTTTTTCCAAAGCTTGGTTTCACGAGCGTCTTCGTACTGATAATGCAACATAGCGTTTCTCTCTTTCGCGGGGACATTTGCTTGAAAGAGAGTACAAGGGTCTGCGCTACACTCTCAGGCAACTCGGTTATTCACGATTCGTTTACATTTTCCCACAGGTTTCTGCACGTTTGCAAGGGAATTCTTTCGGAAAGAGAAACTTTGTGCGTTTCAAACAAAGTTCTATTTCGTCGTTTGTACAAGTTGCACCAACAAATAGAACATGTGCCTCTATTGGGCCTTCTTGGGCTTAGCGATAACCCTCTTTTTAGACTTGCTTGGAGTTGCTTTCCTATCGGTTTTTGTCCTTCTTGCACGCTTCGGGAGGCTTTCGTCCTGGAGCTCTCTTCCCTGTGGATCATCCGCTGCAATCAAGAGTATATCTTGCTCTAAGCCTAACACGTTCAAGACACTCAGCACTTTTCCGACAGAGACAGAGGGGAGCCCTTTTTCCACATTCAGGACGGTCACTGCGGTGGTTCCAGCTCGCTCTGCCACCTCTTTCACGGTTAGGTTTCTTCGAAGTCTGGCTTTCCGAATCTGTTCCCCGGCGGAACTCAAGACGCCGGGTGTCTTTTTAGTCATGATGCCCTCTGTAAAATATAGCACAGTATATTATAATCTCTTATTTATATGAAATACTATACTTTATCTCCGCAGCGTGTGCAAGCGGTTTATGTCAATGCATGGGTATACATACTTTGATCAAACTCTGCCTCTTACCACTTATAAAACGATAACTGTCGCTTTCGAAAAGGCTATCTTGCCAAAAATAGTAACCTGTGAGAGAATAAGCTATAAACAAGAAATGCGTTCTCTAGAATCACGTACTTTCCTGCGGAAACTACGAACTTCAGCTATGGCAATTCCGCCTGGCCGGATGAGCTGACCTCGGTCAACGGCACGAGCCTGACCTATGATGCTAACGGGAACGTCCTGACCTATGGCAGCATGGAGTTCGAGTGGACGAACGGAAGAGTGCTCTCGCAGATCACGGTCAATCCAACCGACCCGAACGGCACGGCAGACGTCTACAGTTACACTTATGACGAGTCCGGCATTCGGTCCGGCAAAACGGTCAACGGAGTGACCACCTACTTCACAACAAAAGATGGTGTCATCCTGTCTCAGACAGACGGGACAAACACCATGTATTTCCAGTATGACAACTCCGGCAACCCGGCAGGCTTCCTCTACAATGGAGCCCAGTACTTCTACCTGACCAACCAGATGGGTGACGTCATCGGCATCACCGATAACACGGGCTCCCTCATCGCCACCTACACTTACGGAGCCTGGGGCGAAGTGCTGGCTGTGACTCCTGCAACAATCGGCAACTCCACGCAGCTCTCTATCGCCAATGCGAACCCGCTGCGGTATAGAGGTTATTACTGGGATGCTGAGACAGGGTACTATTATTTGCAGAGCAGGTACTACTTGCCTCAATTTTCACGGTTTATTTCTGCAGATAAGCAAGAAATAATAGTTTTGACTTCGGCAAATCCTAATGAGATATCATTATTTAATTATTGCGGAAATAATCCGATTAATTATTATGATTTGTATGGCTTTGCCAAAGCAAAGGTAAAGTATAAAAGGACCAAAAGTCTCATCAAGAGATGGTATCGTTATCTTTACGTTCCGGTAAGAATACGTATGAGGTCCGTTCGGAACAGCCTTGCTTTGGCATCCGCCGCATCTGATGTGGCATCGGTAGTTTCGTGGACTTTTCCAGAAATAGTTATTAGCAAAGCAACTGCACAAATTCTTTGGATAATTAGTAAGGTTGCTGGTATTGCTGCAACACTTCTGGATAGGTCGAACTATATCAATAAAACCTTGGTTATCTATATAACGTTTAGGATGACTTATAGTACATATAAGATTGTAACAAAACGATATGAAGGAAAGAAACTTAAATCACAGTATACTCAATATCAGCGCACACATTTCTTAATGATCTATGGGGGAGGTTATTCATTTGTATAACATCGTTTGGCTGCTTTGGGCAGTTTCCATAATTATAGGATTATTGTTGTTTAAAAAAACCAACAAATGGCTTTTGTGGGGGTATATCATATTAAGCATATTTTTATACATTATTCTTTTTAAAGAATTTGGTTTCTTTTGATGGATAGAACCAAAGCTCCGCGCGGGGCTTTCTCCGCTTCCCTTTGCCTTTTATTATAAATAGTATATAATAAACTCGACCCCGCCCGGGGGACTCATCTTTCAAAAAAGGAGACTCTGTATGAGTGACGAAAAGAAAACGACCGAGACCACGGTCGTGGAAGAGCGGGTCGAGTGGCTGACGAAGGAGAACATCAAAAAGATCCTCCTCATCGCCCTCGCCATCATCCTGATGCTCGTCTTCTTTCAGAAGATCGGCGTGGTGCTCGTATACCTTACAAAGTTCTGGCACATCATCTTTCCCTTCGTGTTCGGCGCATGTCTCGCGTTCGTCGTGAACGTGCCAATGAACCAGATCGAAAACAAGCTGCTTGGAAAGAAGCCCTTCAAGGGGAAGCGCATCCTGTCCTGGTTCATCACTTTCATCCTCATCCTCGCAGTCATTGCAGGCGCCATGTTCATTATTGTGCCGCAGATCGTCGAGACGGCAAAACACATCGCCGCAAACGTGCAGAACATCGGCAGCCTCTCCGATGTGCAGGCGTGGATCATCCAAAAGGTCCCGCAGACGGAGAGCCTCATCGCCAAAGTGGACGTCAGCTACAAGTCCCTGGTCTCCAAGGCGATGGAGTGGGTCCAGAAGTCCGGAAGCCAGCTGCTCAACTCCGGTGTCGGCGTCGTATCCAACATCGTCTCCGGGGTCGCCACCTTCTTCATCGGCTTCGCATTCTCGGTTTACGTGCTCTTCCGCAAGGAAGCGCTGGCCGTGCAGGGCAAGAAGGTGCTCTATGCGCTGTTCCCGGAGCGGGTCAATGAGCGCATCCTCAAGGTCTGTAGCCTTTCCTACAAGACCTTCTCGAACTTCATTCGTGGTCAGGTGCTCGAAGCCTGCATCCTCGGCCTTATGTTCTTCATCACCATGAGCATTTTCCGCATGCCGTATGCCATGCTGTGTGCCGTGCTCATCGCCATCACCGCCCTCATCCCCATCTTCGGCGCCTTCCTCGGCGGTGGCATTTCCACCCTGCTCATCCTGATGGAGAGCCCGAAGCTGGCCCTCATCTTCATAGTCATGTTCCTCGTGCTGCAGCAGATCGAAGGCAAGCTCATCTACCCGCACGTCGTCGGTTCCTCCGTCGGACTGCCGGGCATCTGGGTCCTCTTCGCCATTACGGTCGGCGGCGAGCTCATGGGAGTTGCGGGCATGCTCATCTTCGTGCCTCTGTGCTCCGTCCTCTATGCGCTGTTCCGCGAGTTCGTGTATGACCGCCTCGCAAAGCGGCGAGTGACCCCGGACAAGTGGGCGCTGAACCCGCC
>JAFOKI010000012.1 GCA_017419895.1 Eubacterium sp.
AAGGTGAAGATCTCGACTTCGGCGGACTTCTCGGTTCAGGTCCTGTCATGCCGATCAGAAAAGAATCACCCGCCAAGATGATCGCGCGCGGAGGAAGGATACCCGCTCCGATACACAGCCTGAGGAACTGACACTGCGTTTAACAAAGCTCACAAACTGCCGCATCATGTATGTGCGGCAGTTTTTGTGTCAGGTGTATGGCAAGACCCGCCGAGCGATTTCCGCAAGCGCAGGTACTGCGCTGAGGACCAAGCGAGGGGGTTTTGCCATACACATGGCATACTAAAACCGCCGAAACAGATATGTCCCGGCGGTTCGTATTCTTTGTTAAACGCAGTGTCAGAAAGATAGCTTTCCGATGTAATTTGACCTCATGAGGGAGTAGTACTTCACGTACTCTACTTTCTTGACGGTCTTGTACTTGTAATCCTTGACCTTCTTGGTTTTAGTCTTGTACTTGGTTTTGTAAGCCGTCCTGGTTTTGGTCACGGTCTTGTAGGTACCGTCGTCCTGAAGGACTTCTTCCTTGTACTTCTGTTCGTATTTTACCTTGTACGGCACTTTTATTTTTTTCTTGTATTTAACTTTCTTCTTGGAGATCCTGACCTTTTCGGTCCTGATGACTTTCCTGTACTTTACCTGATAGTACGAAGTGTAAAAAATCGCGTAATACTTCTTGCCGATTTTGAACATGTTCTCAACTTCGTAGCCCGGTTTCATATTCGCGATTTTCTTGAGTTTCCCGGTCTCCCAGTCATATATCGTGAAGATATTGCTGCGCTTGAACTTGGTCGTCCCGCCGGCGCTCTCAGCCCTTATGAGGTCTTCTCCCGACGCGAATATTCCCTGGTTCGTGTTGTCATAGATTTTGTCGGGAACAATGTATTCTATCGGCTTGAGATCGATATCGAGCATAAGCTGATCGCTTCCCCCGATTATCTGAGCGCAGAATTCCTTCTTGTCCGGGTTGTAGGCAATGGCGTTGAAGCCCTTGATTTTCTTAAGCTGTTTTTTCGTAGCGCCTTTCAGTTTACTTGGAATCGAAACCCTGACGGAACGTTTGAGTTTCAAAGTTGAGGCGTCGAGGATCGTGAGATACATCGGTTTTTTCGTATAATGTACTATCACGAGTTCATCTGTATCCTTGACATAGGTCATGTCATTCCCATGGCCTTCCATTATGAACTTGGTCTTTTTTATAAGTTTCCCCGATGACGGATCCATCTTGGCAACTTTGAAACGGTCCGTGTTCCTGTTGAACAGAACGTAGTAAACATACTTGCCGTCGCTTGCTCCGCCCTGTACCGTGTCATACGCTCCGACTTTTTCCTTAGAAATCTTGCGAAGATCGACTTTCTCTCCGTCTTTTTTGAGATACTTGATAGAACCCGTTACCGTGACTACTTTGAACTTTGGCACAACCGGTTCCTCTACCGGCTCAGACTCTTCAGGCTGCTCCTGTTCAGCCGGCTGTCCTGATGCCGGCGGCTCGCCTTCTGACTCATCGGCGTAGACCGCGGCATCTGGAACAAATGCCGCCGCAAACACCAGTACCGCGAGCATCACGGAAAGGAATCTTATCAATGTTTTACGTAAATCTTTTGTCATGGTCATTCACTTCCGGATAATTCGACTTTGTTATATCTTACACCTTTACTTCGCGTTCGGGTATGTCATCTTGTATGGATCGACCCACTCGTCAAATTCCGTTTCAGTCACGAGCCCGAGCTCCAGTGCCGCCTGCTTGAGCGTAGTGCCCTCGGCATGCGCTTTTTTAGCTATTTTCGCGCTGTTCTCATATCCGATGTGCGGATTGAGCGCCGTGACCAGCATAAGAGACTTTTCCATGTTTTCTCTTATCTTGTCTCTGTTCGGTGTCAGCCCTTCCATGCAGTTCGTCCTGAAGGAATCCATAACGTCAGCAAGGAGTCCGGCTGATTCCAGGAACGAAGCGATAAGCACCGGCATGAAAACGTTCAGCTGGAAATTGCCCTGTGATGCCGCCATTCCGACAGTCACGTCATTTCCCATGACTCTGACTGCGACCATCGTGACAGACTCGCACTGAGTGGGATTGACTTTTCCCGGCATGATCGAGCTTCCCGGCTCATTCTCGGGGATGTTGAGTTCTCCGATACCGCATCTCGGGCCGCTTGCGAGCCATCTGACGTCGTTCGCGATCTTCATGAGGTCGGCTGCGAGCGCTTTCAGTGCGCCATGCGCGAATACGAGCGCGTCTTTCGATGTAAGACTGTGAAATTTATTATCTGCTGTAACAAAGCTCTTCCCAGTCAGCCCGCTTATCTTTTCCGCTACCTTTACAGCAAAATCGGGGTGCGCGTTGAGTCCGGTGCCTACAGCAGTTCCACCGAGCGCGAGTTCTTTCAGACCTTCCTCCGAAAGTACGATCTGGCGAATATCGTGGTCGAGCATCGACTTCCAGCCGCTTATCTCCTGCCCGAGCGTGAGCGGGGTCGCGTCCTGAAGATGCGTCCTTCCCGTCTTGACTATGTCAGCATATCTTTCCGAGAGCTCCGCGAGCAGATCTCTGAGCGCTTCCGCAGCAGGAAGCACTCTGTCCTCGAGTATCTCCACGGCCGCGATATGCATCGCCGTTGGGAAAGTATCGTTGGAACTCTGTGATTTATTCACGTGATCGTTTGGATGGAGCAGTTTTTCTCCCGCCTTGGAATTGGCATATCCCGCGACCACTTCGTTCACATTCATGTTCGACTGGGTACCGGATCCGGTCTGATAGATCACGAGCGGGAATTCCTCGTCAAGTCCGCCTGTTAGGATCGTGTCACACGCATCTGCTATCGCGCCGGCACGCTTTTCATCAAGGAGCCCCAGTTCCAGATTTGTGAGCGCGGCGGCTTTTTTAAGCACTGCGAACGCTCTTATGATCTCGATTGGCATCCTCTGTTTTCCGACCTTAAAATTCTGAAGGCTTCTCTGTGTCTGCGCTCCCCAGAATCTTTCCTCCGGTACGAGCACCTCGCCCATAGTGTCATGCTCTACTCTGTATCCCTGTTTCTTCATTTCTTCCATGATCACATCACCATGCTTTCGAGCCATTCTCTTCCTGAAGCGACCTGACGCCTGACTTCCGCCGGAGCCGTGCCGCCATACGAATCACGCTTTGCAACACATGCCGGGATGCTGATATCACCCAGCATGGCTTTGTTCAGTCTTGCATCGACTGATGCGAGATCCGCGTCACCGAGGTCTTCGAGACTGCAGCCTTTCTCTTCACAAAGCCTTACCATCCGGCCTACTATACCGTGCGCTTCCCTGAACGGTATCCCGGAGGATGCGAGATGTTCAGCTATGTCTGTAGCGTTCAAAAATCCCTTCTCAAGCTGTTTTTCTATCATGTCCATACGGAACTCGGTCTTGTCCAGCATCCCCGCGAAAATCGCAAGAGAAGCCTTCCACGTGTCGACCGCGTCGAACAGACCTTCCTTATCTTCCTGGAAGTCTTTGTTATACGCAAGAGGAGTACCCTTCATGACTGTCAGAAGCTGCATGAGATCTCCATAGACCCTGCCGCATTTTCCCCTGAGAAGCTCTGCCATGTCAGGATTTTTCTTCTGCGGCATTATGCTCGAGCCCGTGCAGTAACTGTCGTCTATCGCGATATATGAAAATTCCGAACTGTTGTACCACGCGAACTCTTCAGCCCATCTCGAAAGGTGCATCATGCCTATCGACGCGTCCGCAAGAAACTCGAGCGCGTAGTCCCTGTCGCTCACACTGTCCATAGCATTTTCAGTGGGTCCGCTGAACCCGAGAAGTTCCGATGTGCGGAACCTGTCTATCGGAAGCGTCGTTCCCGCGAGCGCACAGGCTCCAAGAGGATTGAGATCCATTCTTTTACGCGTGTCCATGAGCCTTTCCGCGTCTCTCCTGAACATCTGGAAATACGCCATGAACATGAACCCTATCGTGATAGGCTGCGCATGCTGGATGTGAGTGAATCCGACGCTTATCGAATCCGCGTATTTTTCTGCCTTTTCAAGTATCACGTCTTCGAGGCCGAAGATCAGACGAAGTATCTCGTCGATCTCGCGCTTCAGATAAAGCCTTCCGTCCACCTGGCACTGGTCATTCCTGCTTCTCGCCGTATGGAGTTTTTTGCCTGCGTCACCTATCTCCTCTATGAGCCTGCTCTCGACAGCCATATGGATATCTTCGTCTTCAACGGTGAAGGATATCTCGCCGGCATCGATTTTTTTCTCTATCGATCTGAGTCCTTCTATTATCTTGTCTTTTTCTTCAGCGGAAACGATGCCCTGCTCGCTGAGCATTGTCACATGAGCTATGCTGCCGAGGATATCTTCGCGGTACATCCTGCTGTCAAAGCCGATGGACGCGTTGAATTCCTTGACAATGTCTGCCATTTCCGATTTAAACCTTCCGCCCCAGAGAGCCATTTCATGCCTCCTTCAGATCGCCCTGCGCCGCGTGTGCGTAGGCATCCTTTATTCTTTTTGAAAGAGCCGCGGGAGTTTCTCTCGCGGCCCTGCTTCTATCATTTCTTTGTTTTGACCGTCTTGACCGGACTCCAGAAGCCGTAGTATCTTTCGCCGTTTATATCGACGTACGCTCTGGCTCTTACGTAATACTTCCTGCCGCCCTTGAGTTTTTTGATATAGCCCGTCTTCTTGGTCGAACCCTTTATCGTCTTTCTCTTGTACGTTCTGAAATCACTGTACAAAGATGTCTCGATTATGTATCCGCTGCCGGGTTTCTTGGCGAGGTTGTAGTAGAACGATTTTTTCGCTTTCTTGAGTTTTTTGATGACCCCGTCTCTCGCGAAGATGTTTTCATTTTCGACCGTCGGGCATTCGAAAGTACTCGTGTATGTAT
>JAFOKI010000107.1 GCA_017419895.1 Eubacterium sp.
CTCGCAAATATGATAATCTTTTGACAGTTATTTTTTTATCACAATTAAATTGGGTCTTTATGCGATAAAATCGGGAAATATAGTTGCCATGTGCCTTGCAGTGCCGTTAAAAATACGGGAAATCAATACAGAAACACAGGAAGCCTTAGTAGAGCGTGACGGAGTCAGCCGGACGGCGAGGATAGACCTCATCGAGGATCCGAGGATAGGGGATTACGTCATGGTCCACGCGGGCTTTGCTATTGAGAAGGTGGATGAGGCGCAGGCGCTCGAAGATCTCGAAACGTTTGACGAATTCGAGCAGGCGATGAGAGAGATCGCAGCATCAGTCGAGGCCAGAGCCGCGGCAAAGGAAGGCAGCCTGTCATGATACGGATCATGGAGGTTTGCGGCACTCACACGATGGAGATCGCGAGAGCCGGCATCAAGAAAATGCTGCCGGAGGACGTGAAACTCATCTCGGGACCGGGATGTCCCGTGTGTGTAACGCCGCAGGAAACGATAGACGCTGCGCTCGGTCTTGCGGATGACCCTGACGTGATAATAACCACATACGGCGACATGATGCGTGTCCCGGGTTCCGAGAAAGGTAACGATCTCAGGAGAAAACGGGCGGGCGGATCGGATGTGAGAGTCGTATACTCGCCGATGGACAGCCTTGGCATCGCCGCGGAGAATCCGGACAAGCAGATCGTGTTTCTGGGCGTGGGCTTTGAGACCACCGCTCCGGGAACGGCGCTCACGGTAGGTGCGGCGGAGAAAGCCGGCGTGAAGAACTTCAGTGTCTTCTCGATGCTGAAAACGGTAGAGCCGCCGATCAGGCTGCTCGCGGAAGATCCGGAGTTCGCGGTAAACGGGTTTCTTTGTCCGGGGCATGTAGCCGTGATAATCGGTGAAGCCGGACTCAAATTCATACCGGAGGAACTCGGCATCCCGGCGGTGATTGCGGGATTCGAGCCGGAAGAGATACTGCGCGCGGTCACAATGCTCGCGAGGCAGATCAGTAAAGGCGAACCCAGGCTCGAAAACGCGTATGCGAGAGTGGTAAGGCCTGAAGGTAATAAAAAAGCCCTGGAAGCGATAGAGAGATATCTCGTAAAGCGGGACGATCTCTGGCGGGGGATGGGCATAATAGAACAAAGCGGACTCGGGATCAAAAAAGAGTTCGCGGAGTACGACGCAGAGGCAAAATTCGGTATACGGATCGAGCCGTCCGGACGAAGGACCGCCTGCCGCTGCGGAGAAGTAATAAGTGGAAAAATCGGACCGGAAGAATGTCCGCTTTTCGGATCGGCGTGCACCCCGGAAGATCCTGAGGGACCGTGCATGGTTTCATCAGAGGGCGCGTGCGCTGCTGCATATCATTACAGAGACGGAGGGATATAATGCAGGAGTATCGTAAATTTTATATCACAAAGGACGAGGTCGTCCCCACCGCGCAGAAAATGCGCGACAACGGTGTGATCCTGGCGATGATCCACGGATATCTGAATGACGACGGGAAACCGAATATCTCGTACGAATATCAGATAGAGGACAGGATCGAGTCCTACACGGTCGATGGTGAAGACACACTGCCGACCATTTCACACATCTATGATCTTGCGGCGCAGTGGCCTGAGCGCGAGATCTCGGAACTCATCGACATAACGTTCGAAGGACTCGACACTTCCAAGCGTCTCTTCATGCCTGAGTCCATGCTGGACGGACAGGGACAGATATTTGTCACGCCGATGGAAGAACTCATTAAAAATACTCAGGTACACGACGAGGAGGTTTAATCATGGGATACATAGTTCCGATAGGACCGTATCATCCGTCACTGGAAGAACCTGTTCACGCAAGACTTCATACAGAGGGCGAGATCATTACGGATTCCGAGATTTTCATCGGATACAACCACCGCGGCATTGAGAAGCTCGCGATGCAGAAAAACATCATCCAGACGCTCGTTATGGTTGAGCGCGTATGCGGTATCTGCTCGCATTCGCACGCCATGACATTCGCGATGACATGCGAGAGCATCGGCGAAGTCAAAGTGCCCAAGCGCGGCCAGTACATCCGCGTAATCATCGCGGAGCTCGAGAGACTTCACTCTCACTTCCTCTGGCTCGGCATCGCTCTCCACATCATCGGACACGATTCGCTCTTCATGCATTCGTGGGACGACAGAGAGCTTTGTATGGACGCTTTGGAAGAACTCACGGGCAACCGCGTAAACTACGGAATGGTCACATACGGCGGAGCGAGACGCGACATCACGCCCGTTCAGTCTGACACAGTTCTCAAGATCCTGAACAAGCTGGAAGATCTGAACAAAAGGCTCATCGACTTCTGCATGGCAGACAAGACTGTAGCGCTCAGAACACAGGGTGTAGGCGTCCTCACAACAGAAGACGCTCTCAGGATCGGAGCCATCGGTCCTCACGCGAGAGCATCCAACGTGCCCATCGACGTAAGAAAAGACGCTCCGTATTCGTGCTATGACGAGTTCGATTTCGAAAAGGCCGTATACCCGACAGGCGACGTATTTGCCCGCGTAGTCGTACGTCTTCTCGAGAACATCGAATCCATTAAGATCATCCGTCAGGCTCTGGCAAACCTGCCCAAGGGCCCGATCAACCTCGGCAACAAGATCCCCAAGATCAAGCCGGGAGAATACATGAACCGTCACGAGGCTCCGCGCGGACAGCTTTCCTACAAAGTCGTCACGAACGGAACCGACAAAGTCAAGCGCGTATCGATCCACGTTCCGACGTTCAAGAACGCGCCGACCATCCCGACAATGCTCAAAGGCAACTCTGTTGCGGACGCGGGTCTCATAATCGCCAGCATCGACCCGTGCTTCTCCTGCATGGACAGATAAAAAATGCATGAACTGTCTATAGTAGAAGGCATTCTCGGCGCGGTACTGCCGCAGGTCGAGAAGCACGGCGGCGGAAAGATCATCTCGATAAAACTCATGATGGGTGAGATGGCAGGAATAATTCCGTCGTGCGTGGAAGAGTATTTCGGGCTGATGTCAACAGGCACCATAGCGGAAGGCGCGCGGCTGGACATGGTAAAAGTCCCCGTTGCCATCAGGTGCAATGATTGCGGCTATGAGGGCGGAGTCGAAAGACACAGATACATCTGCCCGAGCTGCGGAAGCGCGAATTTCAGGATAACCGCCGGGAGAGATTTTTACATCGACTGCGTTGAAGTCGAGTAAGGCGGTACTGAAATCATATATTGAAAAACTTAATGGTGTCCCTAGGGACAACGTATCGGAAAAAGAGGTGAACATGTGAAAAAAACTAGTGTAGCAGGAGTGACCTCGACAGCCATTGTATGTTATTTGTTCTGGCTGTTCATTACAGGTCAGATAGTGGATATTTTCCGGGGGAAAGCATCCGCTCAGGTCCTGATCGTAGGCGCAATAGTCGCGATCGGCGCGGCCATTTTCAGCTCGCGTTTCTTTATCCATGAAAAAGCCGGATTCCTTTGGAACCCCGCGAGACTGCTCAATCTGATCGCGTATTCGCTCGTGATCTTCCCGATCGAGCTCGTGAAGGCAAATGTAGACGTGGCGAAACGCGCGCTGTCCCCGAAGCTCCCGGTAAATCCGGGATTCGTGAAGATCCCGTCGAAAGTCAAGTCAGAATACGGACAGGCAATGCTTGCCGATTCGATCACTCTGACACCGGGAACGATCACGATGGATATCACTGAAGAGGATGGACAGACGAACTATTACATCCACTGGATCGATGTTGCGTCTGAAGATCCGCAGGAAGCCGGCGAGGCCATTAAAGGCACGCTGGAAAAATGGGTAAGGAGGATCTGGGAATGATTATGAACGAATTCGTATGGTTCGGGATCTGTTTCCTGGTCCTGGCCCTTTCGCTCCTCATCCGTCTCATCGGCGGACCGAGCGTAGTCGACAGAGCGATCGCAGCCGATGCTATCGACATCCTTGGCGATATGGCTCTGATCCTGTTCGCTCTTTACAGCGGCAGAAGCGTATTTCTTGATATAGCACTCGTCACAGCGGTACTCGGATTCATCGGATCCACTATCGTGGCGCGTTACCTGGAGGGCAAACTATGAGAATCGTAATAGACATACTGATCGTCATAAGCCTGTTCTTCGCGTTCGCGGGCACGGTGGGCATCATCCGTATGCCGGACGAATACTGCAGAATGCAGTCGAGCACGAACGTCGCGACTCTGGGCGTTGTCGGAGTCATCATCGGCGGACTGCTCTACTCGATAATTTATCTCGGAAATGTCAACATGGCCGTGAAGCTCGCGGTTATGGGACTCTTCTACATAATCACTAACCCGATAGCGGGACATGCTATTGCGAAAGGTGCGTACAAACACGGTGTGAAAGCCTGTGAACAGACGACCTGCGATCATTACGGAGAGGACATGGTGAAAGAATAATGAATATAGTATTTATCCTTAACCTACTGTGTGTGCTTGGTATCGTAATAACAGCAATCTGTGCCGTCGCTTTCAAGAATACGCTTTCATCCGTAATCGCGCTCGGTTCCACGGGAGCGTTCATGGGTCTCGAGTTCATACTTCTCCAGGCTCCTGACGTTGCGATCGCGGAAGTATCCGTAGGCGCGGTGCTGTCGACAGCAATCTTTGTTATAGCGGTACGCAAGACAACGACAAAAGAGGAGGAAGAAGAATGAAAAGACTGATCACCTGTATCGCGCTCATTCTTATCCTCGGGTTCGGTATAGCGGGCGTCAAGTACGCCTATGACACCGGCGACATCACATACGACGGTTCCAAGACCAATGTCGTGGATCTCTACAACAATCCGACGAACTATGATACATCGAACGCCAACGGCGTTGCAGAGATCATCGTCGATGAGAACCTCGACAAAGCAAAGGCTGCGAACGATGTCGCATCGATAGTATTCAACTTCAGGGGTTTCGACACGATCGGCGAGGCTTTCATACTGTTCACCGCCATCACCGGCTCGATAGTCATCCTCAGTTCTGCGATGAGGAATTTCCTCGGGAAGAAGGAGGAATAGGCTATGAGATTTAAAGACGGAATCACTGAAAGGAACGTAATAGTAAAAGACGGAGCGGATATGTTCCTGCCGCTCGGAATAACACTCGGACTTTATGTAATCCTGTTCGGAAACATCAGCCCGGGCGGAGGATTCCAGGGAGGAGTCCTCGTGGCGAGTGCCGTTCTCATGCTTTATCTGGGATACGGATTCGACACAGTAAAAGGTTCGCTGGACAACGAGGTAATGCGTGTGCTTGAAGCTTTCTCGCTCGTTGCGTACGTACTTCTCGGACTGGTCGGCGTAGTTGTGGGATTCAACTTCGCGTTCAACCATTTCTTCCATCACGGACAGATCGGAGACCTGCTCTCCGCTGAAACGTCGGTATTCATGGATTACGCGGTAGCGATCAACGTATCGACGGGCGTAGGCATACTCCTTCTGGTCATGATAGGTATGCTCACGATCGATAATCCCAAGAAAGCAGCGCATGCAGCGGTAACTGAAGACGAGCCGGTAGCGATGCCGGAACCCGCGGAAGAGGAGGGAGCAGCATGATAATAGTAAACTACATAGCTTCTATCTTCCTGATAGTTCTCGGTCTGTACACGATCTGCACCAAGAAGAACCTGATCAAGATCGTACTCGGTCTTGGCATAATCGACTACGGAGTAAACATGCTGATCGTAAGCTTCGGCTTCAACGACGGCGGTACTGCCCCGATATACGAAATGGCTGACCTCCTGAACGGTGTTTCGCCGACATTCTTTGTTGACCCTGTTCCGCAGGCTCTCACACTGACGAGCATCGTAATCGGCGCCTGTGTAGACGCAATGGCGCTCTCGTTGGTCATCATGATCTATCGTAAGTATAAAACTGTAAACGCTGATGAGATAAGGAGGCTGCACGGATGACATTTCAACATTTCCCCGTACTTGCCGTAATGATCCTTTTCATCTCGGCGTTCCTGGTCGCGATTTTCGGCAACAGAAACAACACGATCAGATACGCGATCACAATGATCGCAACGACCGTTTCCGCGGGTCTCATCTACTCGCTGATCCCGGAAGTAATGCTTAAGGGCACGGTAATATCTTACTGGATGGGCAGCTGGGAACCGGTATCCGGATACGCTATCGGTATCGGTTACGAAGTCGATGCGCTCGGTCTCTTCTTCGGACTCCTGGTCGTAACGACTTTCTGGCTCTCAAGCCTTTACTCGATCGGATACACTAAGGGCGATAAGAATCGCGGCCAGTATTGCTCGCTGTTCCTGATGCTCTCGGCATCCGTACTCGGTCTCACGATGACAGGCGACATATTCAACCTGTTCATCATGATCGAAATCATGACATTCTCGGCTGTAGCGCTCACCGCGTTCCGTTCGGAATCCGAAGGAGCACTTGAAGCCGCAATGAAATACCTGGTCATCGGTTCGGCCGGATCGAGCATGACGCTCACCGGTATCGCGATGCTGTACGGCCAGTGCCACACACTGAACATGGCGCAGCTCTCGGCGCTCCTGCCTGAGAACATGACTCCGACAAGCGTTATGGCTCTCGGTCTCATGATTGCGGGATTCGGAGTAAAGAGCTTCATCGTTCCGTTCCATACACCGGCTGCCGACGCTTACGCTGCGGCTCCGACATCGATCTCGATGGTATTCTCCGGAATGGTCAACAAAGCCGGCGTATACGGCTTGATCCGTGTGATCTACATCCTCTTCAGAGCTATGGACCACACGACGCTCCAGGTACTCCTCGTGATCTTCGGCGCGGTAACCATGTTCGTAGGCGTTACAATGGCGCTCACACAGCATGAGTTCAAGAGACTTCTCGCGTTCCACTCCATCTCACAGATAGGATATGTGATCACGGCAGTGGGTCTCGGAACAGCACTCGGCGTAACGGGCGGTCTGTTCCACGCGATGAACCACACTTTGTTCAAAGGCCTGCTCTTCCTCGCAGCCGGCGCTGTGCTCAAGCAGGCGGGAACGACAGACCTCGACAAGCTCGGCGGTCTCTCGAAGAAAATGCCGCAGACGACGTTCTGCTTCCTGATCGGCGCAGCCGCCATCTCCGGTCTGCCCCCGTTCAACGGCTTTGTATCGAAGTGGATGATCTATCAGGCAACGTTCACAAAGGCTGTCGAGTCCGGCAATTTCGTGTTCGTCATCGCCACGATCACGGCTCTCATCGTATCGGTAATGACACTCGCATCCTTCGTGAAAGTCACGCAGGCCGTATTCTTCGGCCAGCTCCATGAGGAGCACAAAGACGTCAAAGAAGCCGATAAGACGATGCTCATCCCGATGTACATCATGTCCGCTCTTTGCGTGCTCGGCGGTGTGTTCTACAATTTCGTGAACAAGATGCTTCTGCACCCGGCAACGGAAGCAGTAGTGAACGTGACGAGCTACATCGACAAGATGATGGGCGAAGGATATGCCGCTTCCAAGGGCGTAGCCAACATCACGGTCGAGCCGGTAACATTCAGTTTCTGGAATCCGATCGTATGGCTCGTGCTGTTCGGAGTAGTCTTCATCGCGGCTGCTATCGTGATCCTCGCAGGAAAGAGCGACAGAGGAACCATCCTCGCTTCCGGCGAAAAATACAATGCCAAGTACGCTACGTTCTTCTCTGGTGAGAAAGAAATGTACTCGCATGTCGGTGGCTCGGACCTGTTCTGGGGATTCAAGACGAACTGGAAGAAATACTACGAAGTTCTCCAGGGACTCCATTCCGGTATTGTTACTGATTACGCGATCATGACGGTAATAGCCTCGGCTATCATAATCGTCTGCGTGTTCATATTTATGCTGTAGGAAGGGGGATACAGAAATGACAGGACCATTCGATATTCTGAAATACGCGTTCTATATCCTGATATTCCCCGGTGCTCTGTTCACGTCGGTGGTCGGGCTTTGGCTCGCAGGTGTAGACAGAAAAGTTATAGCTCACATGCAGAAGCGTATCGGACCGCCGCTGCGTCAGCCGATTTACGACTTCTTCAAACTCATGGGAAAAGAAACGATCATCCCGCGCGCCGCGAACAAGCTCGTGTTCCTCGGCGCACCGGTGATAGACTTCATCTCTCTCGCGATAATCATGCTGTTCATTCCGATCTTCGGTTTCACCGCTGTATCGGGAAGCGCCGACCTGATCGTCATCCTCTATCTGGTAACGATTTCGGGAGTCGCTCTGATTGTCGGAGGATCGTCGTCCGGTTCGCCTTATGCCGGCATCGGTATATCGCGTGAAATGGTAACGATGATGTCGTATGAGCTGCCGTTCGTCCTCGTGCTTCTCGCTGTAGCGAAGAAGGTTGGAGGCACTTCGCTCGTATTCTCGATGGATGCGATAGCGAACTGGCAGGCAACCAACGGATCGCTTCTGTTCCAGTGGAGCATGATCCCGGCAGCCATCGCGTTCCTGATCATCATCCCGGCGGAAGTCGGCATGCAGCCGTTCGACGTCGCGGAAGCTGAGACAGAGATCTGCGAAGGACCGCTCATTGAGTATTCGGGAGCTCCGCTCGGAATGTTCAAGCTTTGTACGGCGATGAAAATGATCGTCATGACGGGACTTTTCACATCGCTGTTCCTGGGCGGTATCCGCACAGGCATCATGCCGCTTGACGCAGTCCTCTTCGTCGTTATCTGCACGGTCGTGACAGTCATTTGCATAACGACGGTGCACGCCATAACGGCACGTCTCAAGATCGAGCATCTGTTCAAGTTTTTCTGGACAGTCGTGGCAGGTCTCGCTCTTACGAGCCTGATCCTCGTCTGGCTTGGTCTGTAGAGGAAAGGGAGGTACGGAATTGTTTAAAGATCTGATTAAGAAAAGCGCCACCAAATCACCGTGGCTCTATCATATCAACACCGGTTCGTGCAACGGCTGCGACATCGAACTCGTCGCATGCCTGACTCCGCGTTACGACGCAGAGAGATTCGGATTCAAACTTGCCGGCACACCGAGACATGCGGACATAGTGGTCGTTTCCGGCCCGGTAACTTCGCAGTCGAGAGACCGTCTCGTCAGGACGCTCGAGCAGGTACCCGAACCCAAGTGTGTCGTAACGATCGGTTCGTGCCCGCAGTCCGGGAACGTATTCAAAGGCAGCTACTCGGTTGAGGCTCCTGTCGAGAAGTTCGTTCACGTCGACGTTGCGGTCGCGGGCTGCACACCCAAACCCGAGGCTATTATGGAAGGACTGTATCAGGCTGCCCTGATACTCCAGAAGAAGAGGGAGGAAATGTACAAATGATGCTTCCGTTTTTAGAGACAGCGATCTCGAATCTGTTTCATAAACCCAGCACCGAGCAGTTCCCCAACCCTGAACAGATGGGTCTCGGCAAATACCGCGGAAGAATAGCGTTCGATCCCGAAAAGTGCATCGACTGCGGAAAATGCATAGCGGTCTGCTCGCCTATCGCGATCACGAGGACAGAAGAGGCTGCGGAAGGTGGCAAGTACATCACCAGAAGCTTCGACCTCACGAGCTGCACGTTCTGCGGAACATGCGCCGACTTCTGCGACGAAGGTTCTATCCAGATGACAAACGACTTCCATATGGTAGCCGAAGATCCGAAAGATCTCGTCGTCTCTGGTACGACCTTCAAGAAGGACATCACCGGCGTCGTGACATGCGATCTCGATGGCTGCATCTTCTGCGGACTCTGCATGAGAAACTGCCCGCAGGGCGTCATCAAAGTCGACCGTCCCAACAAGACATGGGAAATCGATCTCGACAGCTGCGTAAAATGCGGCATCTGCATAGGCAAGTGCCCCAAGAAGGTGCTTTCCTTCCAGGAACCCGCTTAATAGAGTTTATGCAACAAAGTCTGCCGCCGCGCGAAAGCGCGGCGGCTTTGTTATGTCCGAGGCGGCAGCCGGGGTCTGCATGCATGCGGCAAGGGCAAGAAATACCAAAAACTCATTACCGTGACAGGGAAGACAACTACAGTCAAGAAGGTTGCAGGAAAGAAACTCGCAAAAGGCAAGTACTACAAGTTCCTCATGGTAGCAGTCGATTCAGCGGGCAAAGTCGTTACGACGTCAAAGACCGTCCACGCGGCAACTCTCGGCGGAAAAG
>JAFOKI010000108.1 GCA_017419895.1 Eubacterium sp.
AGGCCTTCCATTTGGGTTTCTCTATATGTACTTAATATTTTAGCACAATTGGCGTGTCCAACAAAGTGTTTTCAGGCGGGCGGGGGTTGCAGCCAGCGGTTTTGTGGCCGGATTGTGCATAATCTTTCACAAATCACGAATTTTTCGGGTATTTGTGTAACTTTTCCAACGATTGCCCGGTGTCCGCATGCCGCATATTTCCGGAAAACAGAGTGCAGACCTCAGGATCATTGAAAAAGTTACACAAACGAGGCGGATCAGGAGACTTTGTGACCGGCGCTCATATGCCATTATCCTTTTCTTGAAATATTTAGCCAAAGGGATAATGATTTCAATGTTCTCGGGGTGTGCCGGGTCGCTGTGCGCGGCTATGGTCTGACAGAGGCCTCAAAATCGTTGGAATCATTATCCCTTTTGCCGTCTATATCGAAAAAGGGACAAAGCCCACCGGGGCTGAAACCGCTCACCGCACAACAAAGCCCGGCCGGCACGGTGCCCGCCGCGGCGAAGCGGCTGAATTTAGCATATTAAGAAATACTTTCCTATGTATACAGAAATTCTTTGAAAAATAGCCGTTTGTAGACTATTTAACAAGCGTTTTTTGGTGATTTTTGCGCGGCTTTGTTATATAATGTAGGATACGTGGTTATATCATCTTTTGTCATGCGATTAAACTCGTCATTGTCAGATTATATCATCATGTCACAACCGAACTAATTCGTTATATTTTTTCAGAAAGGAAGGTTTCAGAGATGAGTTCAAGTGCTAAGCATTTGCAGAGCATCGATGCCGGCCATTATAAGAATACGGCCGCATGTGAAACCGTGGAGATGCCTGTTCCGGCTGTAGTCAAGATACCTCTTGGACAGCACATCGGAGCTCCTTGTAAACCGCTCGTCCAGAAGGGCGACGAGGTCAAGGTAGGGCAGCTTATCGGTGACACGGATGCCTTTGTAAGCGCTCCGATACACTCAAGTGTATCGGGAACCGTCACGGGGATCGAAACCATTCGTAACTTTATGGGCGGAAACGACACTCGCATAGTGATCGAGACCGACGGAAAGCAGACCGAATGGGAAGGGATCGAGAAACCGGAAGTCAATGATTTCCAGGGTTTCATCAAGGCTGTAAGAAACAGCGGACTGACAGGTATGGGAGGAGCTTCTTTCCCGTCCCACATCAAGTTCAATCCTAAGGATCTTTCTGCCGTTGACACACTGATAGTGAACGGAGCGGAGTGCGAACCGTTCATCACATCAGACCACAGGACCATGCTGGAAGCTACCGACGATGTTATCGACGGAGCAGCCATGGTAATGAAATGGATGGGGATCGAGAACGGATACATCGGTATCGAGGAAAACAAACCCGATGCCATTGCCAAACTCGACAAGAGGATCGCGGAAAAGGGAGTGAAGGGTCTCAAGACATTCACGCTCCAGTCCAGATACCCGAAAGGCGCAGAGCGCGTACTCATCTATGAAGTAGCGGGAAGACGCCTTGACGGCGGCGCTCTCCCGGCAGACGTCGGAGTAGTAGTATCGAACGTATCGTCCATCGCGTTCCTCGGACAGTATTTCAGAACAGGAATGCCGCTTATCCAGAGACGCGTAACGATCGACGGCGACGCGATCGCGGAACCCAAGAACGTTTACGTAAAATTCGGTACCATGATCAAAGACCTGGTGGAATTCGCGGGCGGCTACAAGAAACAGCCCAAGAAGATCATCATGGGTGGACCGATGATGGGACGTTCAGTGTTCTCAGACGAGCTTTCGATAGTCAAGAACAACAACGCGATACTCGTATTCGACGAGGATCAGGCGTTCCTGCCTGAAGAGACGGCCTGCATCAACTGCGGCAGATGCCACAAAGCATGTCCGGTCAACCTCCTCCCGGTAGCTCTCGCGGATGCCTATCTGCATAAAGACGTTGACAGACTGAACCAGCTGCATGTAATGCAGTGCATGGGCTGCGGAAGCTGCTCGTTCATCTGCCCGGCTCACAGACCGCTGAGCTTTATGCATACGCTGGCTAAAGGATTCGTAAAGGAGGCTTCGAGTAAGTGATGGAAAACAATAAAATTACAATAGGAAGCCTGTCCGTATCCCAAGCTCCGCATATTACAACTAAACTTGATACGGCCAAGACCATGCAGAACGTACTCATCGCTCTGATCCCGGCAGTGCTCGTCAGCACATTCATGTTCGGTATCAGGGTACTGGTACTCACAGCTGTCTGTATGGCTGCATGCGCATTCTTCGAATGGGGCTATGAAAAGCTCATGCACAAGAAGGTCACGATCCAGGACTGCAGCGCATGCGTAACGGGAGCGATCCTCGCCTGCAACATGCCGGCGAACTTCCCGTTCTGGATGGCGATAATTGGATGCTTTGTTGCCATCGTAATAGTTAAACAGCTTTACGGCGGACTCGGCAAGAACTTTGCCAACCCCGCTATCGTAGGACGTATCGTCCTCCTGCTGTCATTCACAACTCAGATGACGACCTGGCCCATCGCCGGCGCAGGATTCGGATGGGTAACACCTACCGAAATCGACGGAGTTGCTTCTGCCACACCGCTCGGACTTCTCGCAGAAGAAGGTGCCGGACTTGCTAATCTCGGTGACATGTTCATCGGTAAGACCGGCGGAGCCATGGGAGAAGTTTGCGCGATCGCGGTCATCATCGGCGGCGTATATCTGATCTGGAAGAAGATCATCTCCCCGATCATTCCGTGCACATTCATCGCGACAGTATTTGTCATCGCTCTCATCTACTACGGAGTAAAAGGCGGAGCAGGCGACTACAACGCGATCCAGATGGCGCTTTACCACATCCTTGGCGGCGGCGTAATGTTCGGAGCATTCTTCTGCGCGACAGACTATGTCACATCGCCGGTAATGCCTCAGGGCAAATACATATTCGGTATCGGATGCGGAGCTGTCACAATGCTGATCAGACTCCTGGCATCGTATCCGGAAGGCGTTTCGTTCGCTATCCTGCTTATGAACGTCTGCACACCGCTCATCGACAGCTTTGTCACAAAGAGATACTATGACAGGCTCTACGGACCCAAGAAGGAGGCGAAAAAATGAAAAGTGATTTCTATAAAGAATATATCGCCCCTGTAGTCGTACTTGTCGCAATCTGTCTGGTTATCACATTGGCTCTCGCTCTTACATACGGCGTTTCCAACCCGGTCATCGAGGCGAACGCCAAGAAGAACGCGGATGCTGCCAGAATGGAACTTCTTCCCGACGCCGGTTCATTCACACAGGTTGAGGGCGATCTTTACCAGGCTTCCGCAAAGGTTTATGTAACAGAAGCATACACCGCTGAAAACGGCGGAGCAGTCATATCCGTGGACACGGCATCGTTCGGCGGCGCCATGAATATGATGGTAGGTATCGATTCGGAAGGTAAGGTCACACAGATCAAGATCATGGATCATGCCGACACCCCGGGTGTAGGAACAAAGAACTGGGACGGTAACAATATCGTCGGCGGCGGAAGATCTGAAATGCAGTTCGGCGGCGTAAGCGAGCTTACGGCAAGCAACATCAAAGCTGACAAGAACATCCAGCAGATCACCGGCGCATCGGTTTCGGGCGGCGCGATCTACGAAGGCGTAAAATGCGCTCTTGAACAGTACAAGTCGATCGGAGGTGCAAACTAATGGCTGAACAGAAAAAGAGTAAGCTGAGTATCGTCACCAACGGTATCATTAAAGAGAACCCCGTACTGGTGCTTGTACTCGGTACATGCCCGACACTGGCAACATCATCGTCAGTTATCAACGGATTCGGAATGGGAATTTCTGCTTCAGCAGTACTTATCTGCTCCAACATCGTAATATCCCTTCTGAGAAAAATCATACCCGATAAGGTAAGAATCCCGTGCTACATCGTAGTTATCGCCGGATTCGTAACGGTAGTACAGCTCCTGCTGAAAGCCTTTGTTCCCACACTGGACTCGGCTCTCGGACTGTATATCCCGCTCATAGTAGTTAACTGTATCATCCTCGGACGTGCCGAGATGTTCGCGAACAAGAACACTGTTATCGATTCCGCCCTCGACGGTATCGGAATGGGTATCGGTTTCACGCTGACACTCTCCGTAATGGGAGCTATCCGTGAGTTCTTCGGAAGCGGCACTCTGCTGAACATCCCCATCCTCTCCAAGTTCATACCGGGAATGGGAATCTTCAACCTCGCTCCGGGCGGATTCTTCGTCTTCGCTCTCTGCATGGCTACAGTAGCTTATATCACGAGAGACAAGAGCAAGATCCGTGACAATGTCGGTGAGACAGACCTCTTCATCGAGGCTCAAGAGCTGAAGAAGAAGGAGGCGTAATCAATGGGACATCTGATAATAATCGTAATTAGCATGATCCTGGTCAACAACTACCCCCTCGCGCAGTTCCTCGGAATCTGCCCGTTCCTGGGAGTATCGAAAGACCTCGACTCTGCGAAAGGTATGGGTATCGCGGTAGTATTTGTTATGGTTATCGCCACAGCGGCTACTTGGCCCATCCAGCAGCTCCTCAATGCCAACGGCATTGGATATCTGCAGACGGTTGTGTTCATTCTCGTTATAGCTTTCCTCGTACAGCTCATCGAGATGTTCATGAAGAAAAACATCAAGTCGCTCTATACATCGCTCGGAGTTTATCTCCCGCTGATCACAACGAACTGCGCTGTACTGGGCGTCTGCATTTCAAATATCGATAACGGCTACGGATATGTTGAATCACTCTTCAACTCGTTCGGAGCAGGTGTCGGATTCCTCGTAGGCATGATCCTCATGGCCGGCGTCCGCACCAAGCTTGTCGATCAGGAGAACCTGCCTGCTCCCTGGAGAGGCGTTCCCATCGTACTCGTTACTGCTGCGATCATGTCCCTGAGCTTCATGGGCTTCAGCGGCATGTTCTCATAAGACAGGAGGCGCAATATGAATATAGCATTACCGGTAATATTGGTAGTCGTTATAGGTTTTATAGCTGCTGCAGTCCTGGCTTTTGCATCAAAGGTATTCTACGTTGAAGTAGACGAAACAGCGGTAGCGATAGAAGAAGTCCTGCCCGGCGCTAACTGCGGCGGATGCGGATTCGCCGGATGCAGCGGTTATGCCAATGCTCTTGCTGCGGATCACAGCTTCCCGACCAACAAATGCGCGGTAGGCGGAGCCGATGTAGCGGCTAAGATCGCCGAGATCCTCGGCGTCAGCGCTCAGGAAGGCGAAAAAGAAGTGGCTGTCGTTATGTGCAATGGTACAAAGACAGCTGCTAAAGCGATCATGGAGTACACTGATATCAAGACCTGCAAGGCTGCAAAATCCGTCTTTGCCGGCGGAAAAGCCTGCCCGTTCGGTTGTATCGGTCTCGGTGACTGCGCGGCTGCATGCCAGTTCGACGCGATCCACGTAAGAGATGGAGTCGCATGGGTCGACAGAAGCAAATGCGTAGCCTGCGGTGCCTGCGCGAAAGCATGCCCGAACAAACTCATCCGCATCGCTCCCGAGAAGAACATCGTATTCGTACGCTGCTCCTCCACAGCGAAAGCTGCTGATGCAATGAAGGCCTGCAAGAACGCCTGCATAGGCTGCAAGAAATGCGAAAAAGAATGCAAATTCGATGCTGTTCATGTTGAGAACAACCTCTCGTTCATCGATCCGACAAAGTGCAAGAACTGCGGAATGTGCGAGAAGGTCTGCCCGACCGGAAACATCATCAATATGCGTCTTGTGGTAAAGGCCGCAAACGACAAGAAAAAGGCTGTAGCTCCTGCTCCGGAAGTCGCTCCGGAAAAACCGGCTGCTACAGCATAAACTTGAACCCATCTGAAAATAAAGAGACTGCTGCTCCCCGCGGCAGTCTTTTTAAATTGCAGCGATGGTTTTCCGCGGGTTTCGATTTGCTCTTGCTGCACGGCGCTCCGGCTCTATTGCTGCTCTTGCTGCATAGCGCTCCATGGCCGCCGCCTCCATTTTCCCGCTGTCATGCTCGTAAGAAACCATTGACGCTCAATTCGCAGAGAATGGGGTTTCGTGCAAACTCACGGCCTCCAGCCGCTCGGACAGTGCGCGAAACCTGCCATTCTCTTTGCTCATTTCGCGTATGGTTTCAGCTGCTCACATGAATGCGGTCAAACGGAGCCGGCAGCTCCGGAGCCATCTGGCCGAGCCTCAACGGACTGCGCAGAAATCATGTCTATAAAGTGTACATGTTTTCGAAATGTGCTAAAATTATGTGCAGTAATATATGTATGCGCAAACACTTGGCAGGAGTTCGGCATGGCGCTGGCGACGACCGTGAGCTGTCTCATGGCTTTTGCGGCGGCTTATATATGCATTTACATATCAAAACGCAATAATGGGATGGTGGTATAAATGAGTATCATACCCGACAAAGAACTGGTGATCCAGGCGCATAAGGCTTCACTGGGAAACAGCATTAAGGCTTATGAGGACTTCCAGGAAGAGTCAATGCATCCGATGGAAACTAACGAAGCTCTTCTCATGCAGATCCTGAAAGACAACAAAGACACTGAATACGGCAAAAAGTACGGATTTGAGGACATCCACTCTGTAAAAGAATATCAGGAGCGTGTTCCGGTAATCGAGTATTCCGATATCGATCCGCTGCTTGAGAGGATGTTGGCAGGAGAGAAGAATATACTGACCGCTTATCCTTTCTCGCATATGTGTGAGACGTCCGGTACTGTCGGTAAGCAAAAACTCGTGCCTCTCACGGACCGTCAGTCCGCGGTATTCGTCAAGTACAACAGGTACTATACGGACGGCTTTGTTGAGAAACATCTGTCCCCGGAGTGGATAGAGGGGCGTGCGTTCGCAACAGCTGAGGGAACTCATCATACGGCTCCCTCCGGCATAACCTGCGGTTCGGCATCCTCCGTCATGGCGAAATATGTAAACGGCGGGAAAGAAGCTCTCGGACAGATGATGCGCGTTCTTTACACTTCGCCTGTGGAAGCGTCCATACCGGAACCGGGAACACAGACCAACTACATCCATATCAGGTTCGCGCTGATGGATAAGGATATCACCGGCATTATTTCGGGCTTCTATCTGCAGACGCTGCAGGTGTTCCAGTATATAGCCGACAATTACGAAATGCTTATAAATGATATCGAGAAGGGAACAATCGATGAAAGCATCATGATGCCGGATTCGACACGTGAA
>JAFOKI010000109.1 GCA_017419895.1 Eubacterium sp.
TCTGCATGTTTCTCGCCCCGACCTGTATGACGTCCACGTCTTCGAAAAGCGGGAGATGGCTCTCGTTCATGATCTCAGTCACGATAGGCAGCCCCGTCACTTCTTTTGCTTTCAGAAGCAGCTCTATACCGTCAGCTTTCATCCCCTGGAATGCGTATGGGGAAGTCCTCGGTTTGAACGCGCCGCCCCTTAAAAGCTTTGCGCCGGCGGCTTTCACTCTTTCGGCGATGCCGATTATCTGCTCTTCAGATTCGACCGAACAGGGTCCCGCTATCACAACAAAGTTCCCACCTCCGACTTTCACATCGGGAGCTATCTCGATCACTGAATCATCGGGATGGAATTTGCGGTTCGCTTTTTTATACGGCTCGGATACACGTTTGACATCCTCAACGATGTCGAGCATCCTGATCATGTCGACATCGATCGCCGTGGTGTCGCCGATAAGTCCCAGAATAGTCGTGAACTCTCCTTCTGAGATATCGACGCCCAGCCCCTGCTCTTCTAGCCAGCTGACGAGCTGATTTCTTTGTTCTAATGAAGTCCCCTTTTTCAGTATGGTGATCATTACACTCCTCCGTTTTAGCTGCCCGCAGCGCGGGGCTTTGTTATAAAACAGCCCCACAGCATATGCTGCGGGGCATTATCTTTCTCTGTACGCCTGAAACAACCGGCATGCACTCTGGATCATCCTTGCAGCAAAATACCTTACTCCCTGTTATAGGAATAGTAGTAATAATAGTATCCTGCTGTGAAGAACCTGTTCGACATGTATTTCTCCGTCCGTTTCGTTATGTCTGTTACAGTATAACGTATGGCAACGTAAAAATCCAGTCTTTTTTGTGGAAAATCACAATTTCTTCATTTCCGCATCCGGAACACACGTCCCAGGTTCAGCACTGCGACATCGAACAAAGCAAGATAGAACACTATCATGTACCACTCAGGCATTACGAGATCCTTGATCGAAGCCACTACCGTATAGGAGAAATGGAACGCGAGGATGACTTTTATTACGCCGATCATGCGCGTAACGATCATGCCCGCTTTTTCCTTGTACTCTTCCTTGACCTTGAATCTGACCTGCGCGAATTTCGGGTTCATTTCAATAAATGTAAGCACCCAGAACATGCCCCATCCCACTACAAGGAGTTTGATCAGGTTCCCGGGTGAGCCGTATCTCTCCGGCTGTCCCGTGACACCGTAATTGGTGATCACCTGATCGGGAAGACTCGTCCATTTGAACACCAGAAATGCCGTAGCCGCGAGAAGCAGCACCGCACCGATCGCGGTCGTGATTATTGAATACCTGTCCTCTTTATCGATCATTTTTCTTACGCTCTCTTACGCATTTTGTGAGGAGATACTCTATCTGCCCGTTGATGGATCTGAGATCGTCGTCCGCCCATTTCGAGAGTTCCTCCCAAAGTCCGGAAGGAATCCTGAGTATCACCTGCTTGCGTTTCTTTTCTTTCTCGAGAAGAGCACGTTCCCTGTCCTTGACCTCTGCCTCGAGTTTCTCGAGTTTTTCAAGGCGCTCGGCAAGCCGGCGTTCTCTCTCGTCTATCGTTTTTCCCGTCCCGGTCATTATATCACATCCCTATGATGCGGTAAACCTGATCAGTAGATCGAACCGCTGTTGACGACCGGCTGTGGATCTTTTCCTGCGCAAAGCACCACCAGCAGGTTCGATACCATCTGCGCCTTGCGTTCCTCGTCGAGTTCAACGATCTCATCCTCGTTCAGTTTGTCTATAGCCATCTTAACCATGCTGACTGCTCCGTCAACGATCTTGGTTCTTGCCGCAATGATGGCCGAAGCCTGCTGACGCTGGAGCATCGCTGCCGCTATCTCTTCAGAATAAGCAAGGTGCGTGATCCTGACTTCTTCAATGAGAAGACCGGCGAATTCGACTTTTTCTGCGAGCTCTTTCTTCATGCTCTGTGCTATCTCGAGCGAGCTTCCCCTGAGGGTCATCTCGTTGACTCCGTCATCCTGATCGTCGTCGATCTCGTCATAGTTGTCGTACGGGTAAAGTCTCGCTGTGTTTCTGATAGTTGAGTCGGTCTGGATCGAAAGGAATTCGGTATAATCCTCGACATTGAACACGGCTTTTGTCGGGTCGACAACTCTCCAGATAACTATCGCGCCGATTATGATCGGGTTACCCATGACGTCATTGACCTTCTGTGTGCCGTTGTTGAGAGTGTTTCTCTTGAGGGAGATCGTTTTCTTGGATCTGCTTGCCTTTGCCGAACTCTTTCTTGTCTTTTTGACAGATACATCGCCGTCATCGACTTCTGTAGTCACACCGTCAAGAAGTGAGCTTACGTAATTGGGGTTATTGAATTTCGCGAACGGGTTGACCCAGAAGAATCCCTGCTTAAGTATCGTTCCGTAGTATTTACCGAACAAAGTAAGCACAAGCGCCTCGTTCGGCCCTACTACCCTGAGTCCGCCGAACATGAAGCACGATACGATCATTATGATGATCCCGACAAAGAACAGCATGATGAATGCCGGCTTTTCAGACGCTACAGAAGCTACTATTCCGACGAACATCAGGAATAAGCTTCCGATAAGAAGCAGTATCGTTACAAAAAGCATCAGCATTCCCGGCGGCGGATTGAGAACCTTCTGCTCCACCTGTCTGCCCGGCATTCCTGCCTGAACGGCGTAATCGTTTCTCATTTCATTGGTTTCCATATCATACTCCCTTTCCCTCCGCTAGCGCCTCATTGCCAAAAAGTCTGCGGCGTCAAGCTTTGTAATAAAAAAGTGATATCATTTTGATATCACTATACTATCACTCCGTTATTATATTGTCAATATGTTATCAAAGTATTTTCTTCAATTGAATTCCGCAGCTGCCGCAATAAGCTCCGCATTTTCTGTCGTCATCTCACGCTCCGGCACCTTGACATCATTTGCCCTGAGCATGCCGAAATACTTCTGGTGAGCCTCGTTGTATTCGCGGTTGAATTCTTCATCTTTACCTGAATGAAGTACCGAGATATAATCGTGAGCCTGTGGATGATCCTCCGCCGAAACACGCATGACGACCGATACACCAACATTGGAACAAACGTCCGAAATACGCTCTATATCTCCGAGTGCGTTCATGTATATGGCACCCGCGTCAACGCTGCACATCCCTTGCCTCAGTCTGGAAAGATGATTGCCTTTCATCACATAGACCAGATCGTCCACTACCTGTTCAAGCGGCTCTATCATTCTTGCTGCTGCGACATCACGCTTCTCGAACGCGCGCTCGGTGTATTCCAAAATTGTATTTATCACTTCTTCCAGAACGTCAAGTTCACGGAATGCAGCATCCGACGGATGGATATTCTTTACGACGAGTTCCCGCGCTGATTCCCCTATATTCATGGCATGGTCTCCGAGACGCTCGAATTCCATTACGAGTTTGTAATACTGGTCCATTATCTGGACGTGGTTGTCGGCAGACAGATGCGGTGAAAGTTCCATCAGATAATCGCCTACATGGTCCGCAAGATAGTCTATGTTTTCTTCTTCATCCTGTATTGCTTTAAATACAGCAGGATCGTAATTGTGCATGATGCCGATGGCAAGATCAATATTCGTCTTTGCAAGAGTGAACATGGTCATCAGGACATCATAGCAGTTCTTGAGCGCCAGAGCCGGGGTATTAAAGAATGCGGGGCTGAGCGCATCGACACGTTCTTTATATTTGTTCTCCGAAACGGGATCGTCCTTGACGATCTTTTTGGCAAGGCTTTCAAGCCCCGTTATGAACGGGAACAAGACTATAGCGCAGGCGATGTTGAAGATTGTATTGGTATTTGCGATGATACCTGAATTCACGACTGAGTCCCATATCCAGTCAAGCAGGCCCAAATGACGTATTATTGTAACGACCGCAAGAACCAGAGCTGATTTGCAGAGGTTGAAAAGAATGTTGAACATACCGACACGGCGCGGCTCCGCTTTTGACCCGATCCAGCAAACTATTGCCGTGGTCACGCAGTCGCCGAGATACACACCAACGATCACCGCATATATCGCGTTGAAATGAAGCTGTCCGGAAGATGAGAATGCCTGAAGGATACCGATTGTCGCGCTGGAGCTTTGTAATATGAACGCTACTGTAGCGCCTATCGCGTAACCCACGATGGGATTATCGCTCAATTTGGAGAACAATCCCTCAAAAACACCCATCTCCGCGAGATCGTTGACCGCATCCGTCATGCTGAGAAGTCCCACAAATAAAATACCGAAACCAATGGCAATCTCTCCGATGACTTTTGCGTTATTCTTGGAAGCACCCATTATCAGCACGATTCCGATTATCAATGCTATTGGCGCCAATGTGGATGGTTTGAAAAACTGCAGATAGCCTGCAGCGCTGGAATCGATGTCCAGAAGGCGGATGATCTGCCCTGTGACCGTAGTACCGATATTGGCTCCGATGACGATGCCAAGCGACTGTCTGAGCGTGATTATCCCTGCACCTACAAGGCCTGATGTGATGACTATAGTTGCTGTCGATGACTGAATGAGCGCGGTTATCGCGGTTCCGAGGAGCAGCGCTTTTACCGGGTTGTTTGTGACTTTTTCCATCACGTTCTTCAGTGTGCCGGAAGAGCCTTCCTGAAGTCCGTCACCCATTATGCGCATTCCGTACAGGAACATGGCGAGACCGCCCAAAAGTGTCAGTACATTAAAAATGCTCATGTTTTTTCATTCACCTTTTCAATGCATACCCGAAAATCCTCCGCCAGGAGTACGGGCTGATGATCCTGAAAAACTGTCTCCGACAATAATACCACCGACTTTCATATATTGCAAAATCAAAACAAGAAAATCGGTGGTATGTATCTAATTTAGTTCATTGAGCTCAGTCTAACACTTCGACCATCGCGTCGAAGTCCATTCCAAGTTCTTCGGCGATCCCTCTGAGTTCGGCGAGCGTCGAATCGTTCACGGGGATACCGTTCTTGAGTTTGTCTTCTCTTGAGTAAACTTCCATCTCGCCAGGCGTATAGATCCTGTCTCTACCATCGGCTTTATCGCTGTCTCTAAGCTCCTGCATGAGTGTCGAAAGCCTGGCTCTCATATCGTCCGGATCGCCGAACATTTTGAGATCGATCGCAAAGAAGCTTTGCGACGTGTCCCCCAGTCCGTTCGAAGCGACGTGGTTGGAAGTGTTTCCTCCCGCGAGTATCGAAGAAAGGATCTCGACTATGAGCTCTAAGCCATATCCTTTATGCGAACCGCTTCCCGGGCTCGAGCCTCCGAGCGGCAGGATGCCGCCGCCGGCTTTGTTCTTGATATTCGCTATGACACGCGCAGCGTCATCAGTATCATTACCGTTCTCATCGACAGCCCATCCGAGCGGCATTGGTTTGCCCTGCTTGGCGTAGACTTCCAGTTTGCCTCTGGGCACTACCGTCGTAGCAACGTCATACAGCATCGGGACTGGATCCGCCGGCATCGCGAACGCTATCGGATTGGTGCCCAGCATAGCTTTTTTCCCGAACGTCGGAACGCTGATCGCTTCAGTATTAGTGAAACACATTCCCATCATCCCTTCGCGGACAGCCATCATCGCATAGTACCCGCCAACTCCGAAATGATTGGAATTCTTGACCGTTGCGACTCCAAACCCATGTGCTTTTGCCTTTTCTATCGCGCGCTCCATAGCCTCGACAGAGGCGATATGCCCCATGCAGCTGTGCGCGTCGAGCGCTACCGAAAGCGGTGTCTCATGAATTACTTCCGGCTGTACATCAGCTTTGATCGTTCCGCTCTTCATCCCGTTATGGTATCTGATCAGGCGCTGCACACCATGAGATTCAAGACCCTGAAGGTCGGCCGTAAGGATAACATCCGTTATATCTCTGCTCTGTTTATCGTTGAAGCCGTGTTTCTGCATTACGCTTTCGCAGAAAGTCCTTATCTGTGGTTCAGGCAGACGATGATATGCCATAATGATCCCTTCCTTTCAATATCCATCCGGATCTGTATTCAACAAAGATTCTTCAATAATTTTATCATTATTTCCTGCATATAACAATATTTGTACACGAGAAGCAGCCGATATCAACTCTTCCCCTGGAAGTATCCATTATACGATATCCGCACTTTGTGATAAAATGCAATTAAGAAGCAAATCATATAGTTTCAGTGTTTTGAATGATCTGTCACAGGAGGCAATCCAATTGAAACTGTTTCAAAAACTCCGCAATACTCGAAACGCGGCTCCGCATGACATCATTTATGAAACACCCGAAAAACCGATCTCATCTTTTCTCACCTTTGATAAGGATATATCCCCCATATCGGGTATGACGCGCGATAGCTGGAAACAGGCGGCACGTCTCATTCTGGACGGGGTCTTCTCAAATATCAAAGACCCTGAAGCTCCCATGGAGCTTCCACGTATCGAATATACCATTACATATCCGCACCGGCAGGGCTCCGCGCGTGAAGTGAGTGCTGCGAGATTTGAAAGCCTTGTCAGAACATTCCTGACCGCGTCGGCAGCCGCAGAAGACGATCCGGAACTGACACTGAACGGTATCAACGTCGCCGGATACTATAGAAAACAACTGCTTCTTGCGACTGCTCCTGATGGTTACGCCGGCACATATTCGTCTTTTTCAAAACGCGAAAAAGACCCCGTGGTTCAGCAGACAGTCGAATGCGGGCTGCTCGTCATAGCGCTTCAGTTCAGCAAATCGGTGATATGGGACACTTATACAATGGAAGAGCAGGATCAAGTGCTGGCTTTCATTGAAGGCTACGCTTATGCAAATACTCCCGGTCAGAACTGGATATTGTTCGCCCTGCTCATGATGGCATTCCTTAAGCAAAACGGCAGGGACGTCGACGACAAACTTGTTCACAGCTATGCATGCCGTATAACAGATCTGCATGCCGGAAACGGCTGGTACCGGGACGGCTCACACTTTGATTACTATAACTTATGGGCATTCCAGCTGTTCGGGCCGCTCTGGTGCGTCTGGTACGGAGACCGTTATGAGCCGCGTGCGGCATCAACTATCCGTGAGGCTTCTGATGAGCTTATGCGGCATTTTCCCGCTTTGTTCTCGGAGGAAGGCAGGATGATATTCTACGGCAGGAGTTCCCTGTACCGCTGTGCGCATCTGTCGGCAATTTTCGGCA
>JAFOKI010000110.1 GCA_017419895.1 Eubacterium sp.
CCGATATCTTGTCCTCACCGGTGTTATTGTAATGATTCTTATATACGAGCACGATGTAGTTCTGATCACTGTAATCGCTTCCCTTACTAACAAGGAGATAGCATCCAAGGAGCTCAACAGAACTCAGTTCCTCGTTTTCATCCCATGTGGATGCGACGTCCTCCTCGAAGACTTCCCGGACGCGCTCATCCATATTATTCATTACTGTATCAGGAATATCGCTGAGCTTTGTTACATACTCATTAAGACCCGTGACCTCATACTCCTTTGTAAGAGATTTTGCAATGACGCCATAGTTCTGCGCAAGGTATTCCTGAACATCATATTCATCATCCCAGGCACTTATTGTCACTGTGACCTTGTCGCCATTGGATAGACCTTCCGACTTGTCGAGTTCAAACCGGATATCGTAATCTGACTCAATATACGCATAGCCGTTTGGAGCAATTCCTTCAACGATGAATTGGGCTTCATCGAAAATGTCAACGTTTTCGATTTCCGCTAGCTCACTTACTTTATATGTGAATTCCTCGTTCTTGAATTTGGCTTTGCAGGCCTTATCCAGCCCGTCAGGCATCTTCCACGTTATCGTGATCTTATCGCCGTTTTTGAGGTATTCATACGTGTCTGCATACGGATAATCGATTGAATCCTCAAAAACATTCAGTGGTTCAGTGGATCCCGCGGCAAGATAGAGTTTCTGCCTGAAACCCTCATAATCAGCATCCAGATACAAATACCCGTATCCGTCGTATCCCGTGGCTGAAACATTTATGTAGTCTTTCAAATCAATTTTGGTCTTGCCTAGACCCGGCACCACAAGCGCAGCGATCGCTATGACCGCCACTACTGCTACTGCCGCGATGATGATCGGGAGCTTATTCGATTTTTTGACGTTATTGATCGCAGCTGCCGATCCGCAGGCTTTCATTCCTGCGAATCTGTCCATGGTCTGGCCATGCGGACCCGGTTGACGGACGTATGGCTGTCCCTGATTCTGAGCCTGACTCTGGCCGGGCTGACCCTGCGGTCTGGGCTGACCGAAACCATATGGCTGCGGACCCGGTGTCTGTTCGACCTGCGGCACCGTTAGCTTTGTTCCGCAATATCTGCAGAATAAAGCACCTTCCACCGACTCTTTTCCGCAATTCGGACAAATCATTTCCAGTCACCTCACAAACACAAAAACAATGATATACGGTGTTCACATTGTATGAACATTCTAATCCAAAGCGTGTTTTCAGTCAATGTCGCTCAAAACCCGGCATTCATCCAAGCCTTCGGATAAACTCATCGAGCGCTGCTTTGTCCGGGAATACGCAGCTCGCGGTCGATCTGTTTCCGCCGCCTTTCCCGCCAAGCGGTGCCGCCTGTTCTTTTACGACAAAGCCGCAGTCCGCGGACCCGTCCGAAACAAGCACAGCCGCGAGTCCCGCAATACTGACAAGCACCGCAAAACCTGTGAATTTGCCTGATATCTTCTTGGCTGTCTGCCTGAGATCGTCGGCCGTAAGGTCATCATAGACATGCACCCCGGCGCATCCATTCGACAGCAAAGCAGCCGTTTCCCGCTCCACGTTCTTCTTACGCAGCGCCGTAAGCTCCCTGTGAAGACTGTTTTCTTTTTCGATACGGGCTTCAAATTTAGCGAGGACGTCATTATCGCCCGCGGAGAGTTCATTCTCCAGTTCGTATAGAATGTTAAAGTGTTTCTGGTACGCAGTGAACGCCCGCATGCCGCACTCGAAATAGATCCGTGACATCCCGCGGTTCGGTTCTATCTTATATATTTTGACAAGACCGACCTGGCCGGAAGAATCCGGATGGGTACCGCAGCACGCGCAGCAGTCAGCCGGTGAATCGATGTCGCCAACAGTAACGACTGAAACGTCGGTTTCTGCTTTCACAGCTTTGCGCAGCGGCATTGAAGCAGCGTCTTCCTGGGTTTCGAAATAGCTGACAGTGACAGGCAGATCCTGCTGAATGACCCGGTTGGCCTCAGCTTCAGCCGCTTCTGCCATTTCCCATGTCATTTTGGTGTATCCCGAGCGGTGCGGCATGCCGACGGCTTCAGAAACCGCACCCTTCTCAAGAGCACCGTCAGAAACAAACTCACCTGTGATAGTTTCATCTTCAAACGCGATGTCGATCGTTATACAGTCTTCACCCATATGAAAACCGCGGTTCACTCCGCCGAAGAGTCTGTAGATCGCACCGGAAAGAATATGCTCCCCGAGATGCCTCTGCATGCAGTCGAACCGGTGCGTCCAGTCGAGCACCAGTTCTATCTCCGCGCCAGGCACAAAGCCACGCTCCGCAAGTTCAGTCTCAAAGCCGGCACTGTCATACTCCCCGTCCGCTTCATCCGCGAGCCTGTGCCAAACCTCGCCATCTTTTTCTAACGTGTCGATTATTGTAATATCCGCTCCGCATGTTCCTGCAGGTCTGACAATGCCCCTGTCACCCGGCTGCCCGCCTCCTTCAGGGAAGAAAACCGTCCTGTCCGCAACCAGAAAAAAACCGCCTTCAGACTTGAAAATCCGCTGAATAACGGCATTGCAGGACTTTTGATTTACATCGTGTTCGTATTGTCTGACAGTTCTCATTTTTCTCACTCCACGAAAATTACCAGTAAACAGAAATGACGAACAAAAAATGTGGATAACTTTCTCTTGACAATCTCAACTTTTCACGTTCAATCTTGAAATTTCAACCCTTACGGGATTTTACGTTTTCAACAATGACATGTTGAAAAAAATGTATACAATCTTGAAAAATATGCGGAAAAGTTCACAACTTGTTATTTTCAAGGGAAATCGCATTGTGACAAACATTCGTTCGATTACGAACAAAAGTTAACATAATATTATTCATCCCTGATCACCCCAAGAAATTCTTCGAACGAATCGAAATCTCCATGGATCATGAAATTCATCACAGGTGACTCAAACTGGAAATTACCCTTCGGAGTAAGAAACGAACTTATCCCTGAAGTCGCGATGTCGAATTCGACCCGCATGCTGTCACGAACCGAATTTGTCGCACAGATGAGTTCCCCCGACCTGGTAAGATAGTAAGTCGCCAGGAGGTCGTCGTATATATGATAGCACTCCTTTGTCACATGTGAATTGTCTGTTCTGTATATCATGAAAACCAATCCGCCGTCTTCCTCTACCGGCATCGCCCGCTTCATGAGTTCGGTCGCGCCGCGCTCAAAAGTCGTGATCGATCCGGAATAATCGAATACTGTGATGTATTCATTGTGCCTCAGGTTCATGTACGCTTCCTGGTCCGAAATCTCCATGGTGTGGACTATCTCGCACGATTCAACGAAAAGCCGGTCTTTAGCGCCTTTGTTTTCGCTCTTGAATACAAGTTTTGTGTATATCTCGGTATAACGCCCCATGTCATCGCCGACGATCGATCTCGAGACAGTCTCTTCACCATTTCGTTCGATATCGTTTCTATAAAAAGTGAGCTGCGGGTATTTCGAAAATGTCTTGATTCCGTCCGCTGACGAGCCGGCTGCCTGAAGGAAACGGATCGCCTCTTCGTCCTTTTCGCAGCAGCGCATCAGAAAATAGTTGGTCGCGGCTTCCGGTTCACTCGTATCCGCACAAAGCTTATCAAACAGCTCAGTCTCTTCTTTCTCGGACAGCGCGGTTTCTCTTCCGGTTATGAAATAAAAAGCTTCCGCTCCTGGCGGCAGCGGCAGTCCGCTAACCGCGTTATGGTCTATGAATTTGTTGACAAGATGAACAGCTTCTGCCTCCGATACAGGCACCTTCTCCGCGCCGAGTCCGCCGATGAACGAATTCTCCATCATCTCGAGCTCAGCCTGATCACCGTTCTCGATCCACTCGAACCTGTCCAGACCGTATTCGCTGACATCGAAATAGAAGAACTGTCTGAGCTCCGCGCCGGTCTGTTTTACCCTCCAGTGCACGAAAAGAACGAGGACTCCCATGAGCCTCGTATCTGTAGCCCAGGCTTCCATGAAACGGTACTCGCTCCACGACGACGGATCGTCAGTGCGGTTCCCTTCCGCTCCGGAAAGGCCTCCTTCTATTACTGTGAAATTCCTTTCAATCATCTTAATTATCCAACAAAGCCGCCTCCGGCGCCTGATCGCCGTCCGGACCGCCCATCAAAGCTTCATAAGGTGCCCGACTTCTGACGGGTTCAGTTTCCTGAACTGACCCGGTTTGAGCCTTCCGAGCGCTATCGGTCCGATCGAAACGCGCTCGAGTTCCAGAACTTCAAGATCCACTGCCTCAAGCATTCGGCGGACTTGCCTGTTCTTTCCTTCGTGTATAGTGATTTCGAGAATAGTAGATCTCCCGTTCCAGGTTATGAGGTCGACGCGCGCGCGCTTTGTTACATAGCCGCCGATGTCGACACCATGCCGCAGCCTGGCTATCTTCTCCTTGGTAGTCGTACCCTTGACGCGTACGCGGTAGACTTTGTCGATCTCGCTCGACGGATGCGTCATATGGTACGCGAAATCACCGTCGTTGGTGAGGAACAAAAGCCCGCTCGTATTGTAGTCGAGACGCCCGACAGGAAACACACGCTCGGGGAGGTCACCCATCACGTCGAGCACAGTAAGCCTGCCTTCCTCATCGCTCGCGGTCGTCACGCAGCGGACAGGCTTATTCATGGCATAGTAGACTTTTTTTGTGCTCGGTTTGATTTCCTGACCCTGCACCGTAACGACGTCGCCGTCCTTCACGTCATATCCCGGCTCCGTCATTACCGCGCCGTTGACCTTCACCTGACCAGCCGCTACAAGTTCATCCGCCTTACGCCTGCTTGAGATTCCCGCCTGGGCTATGTACTTGTTTATCCTCATAGTGCCTCCGCGACTTTGATCATTATTGCGCACTCCATGCGCTTTCTGAATATCCTGCAGCCGTACTCGTAGATACCCGTTATGCTGCCGCTTCCGTGGTACGCGTTTGCCGCGCAGCCGCCCGAGCAGTAGAGTCTGGCCCAGCAGTCTCTGCACTCCTCACGCGCGTACACATTGCACATCTTGAACTCGTCGCGTATCCCGGGCTTTGTTATCCCGTTCCAGATATCGCCCATCTTGAACTCATCCTCGCCTACAAACTGATGGCATGGGAAAAGATCTCCCCAGGGCGTCACCGCGAAATACTCGGTACCGGATCCGCATCCCGATATTCTCTTATATATACAAGGCCCGCCCGCGAGATCCAGCATGTAGTGATAGAACACTATCGGTCTGCCTTCCTTCTCGCGCTCGAGCATGAACTCAGCGAGCTCCTCATACTGTCTGCATATTGTCGGAAGATCCTCTTCCGTCAGCGCATACGGCTCGTCAGGCGAACAGACGACAGGCTCAAGCGACAGCCTGTCGAACCCGAGATCGGCCATATGTCTTAAGTCTTCCATGAAATCGGTATTCGCGTGCGTGAAAGTCCCGCGCATGTAGTATTCTTTATCTCCGCGTTCCTTCACGAACTTCTGGAATTTCGGCACGATAATATCGTAGCTCCCGCGTCCGTCCGGGAAACGGCGGAGCCTGTC
>JAFOKI010000111.1 GCA_017419895.1 Eubacterium sp.
CCGCTTGAGATCAAAGTCGCGGACTACATCCTGGACACGGGAAATCACGTGCTTTACCGCGTGACGCCTGTATATAAAGGAAAGGATCTTATCCCCTCCGGTATATTGATGGAAGCCAGATCTGTCGAGGACGACGGGCGCGGCATCATGTTCAATGTCTATGTCTTCAACGTGACCCCGGGCAAAAACATAGATTATGTGTCGGGTGTCGTTACAGACAGTCAGACCGGTGAGCCGGAAGGAAGCAGCGAGATCGTTGAGGAACGCACGGTCGAACCCCGCGAGTATGTCATTAACAAGAAATCCATGGCGTTCCATTATCCTTCGTGTGAAGGAGCGAAAGAGGCAAGTAAATACAACAAAGAAACCGTGACCGCAACCAGACAGGAGCTCATAGACAAAGGCTATCATCCGTGCAGCAGATGTGAACCGTGATAGTTGTAAATGCTTAAAGCACGGTATGATGACTTTGGAACAGGAAAGAAAGGAAATGCAATGAACGCGATGAAAAAACGAATAAGCCTGCTGCTTGTAATTGTTGCTATATTTTGTGTTTTGCCGTTTGTTTCATATGCGGCGAAAAAGCCTCCTGCGAAGGCAGCGATCTCCGCAGCGGAAGTAAAACTGAATCTTAAATGGGATAAAGTCAAAGGTGCCACCAAGTATGAGGTGGCGTACAAGACGGGAAAGAAATGGGTCACGGAGACAGTCAAAAGACCCGAGATCAGTCTTCCCTCCGACACAAAAAAGATCCAGGTAAAAATAAGGGCATACAACGGCACATGGGGCGAGTATTCGGATATTCTCACGATAAAGGGAGGCTTCATGACTGCCCTGATGTGTACCTCTGAGCCGGTAACAAAGAAATTTTCCGAAAAGATAGAGCTTCCGTCTATCAAAGACTGTTTTAAGGATCTTTTAGGGAAGGCCTGATGATAAGCGTGAAACATACTAAAACAATGGGGAAAAAACTTCAGAAAAATTAAGGCTGCGGAAATGGTTTTTCCCATTATATGTGTGATAGATTAGTAATGCCGAATAAGGCATTGAGGCAAAGGACGTAGAGATACGTCCTTTTTTCGTTAACATTTGATGGAGGTTAAGTATGGAAAGAAACGTGAAGAAGCGGTTCATGGCAATTGCGGCGGCACTGATATCTTTATGTCTGATATTGATGTCGGTTTGTCCGGCCGGAAGTGCCTATGCTTGGACCGAAAAAACCGAAGGAGAGAATGTGGTTCTGATATCCGGGAAAGCGGGCACCGCACGGGATGATCCGGGAGGGGTGCCCGCAGCTGTACTGAGTAAAAGAAACGTGGATCCGGTGAGGGCTGCGGAGATGTCATATACGGCTTTGTATATCATGCGGCATGCGGACAGCAGGTATATCGACACGGGGAACATCAGCCTTTCAGACATGGCATCGCCCGTAACAGCTGCGAGAGGGATCGCCACGTACAATGAGCATCGGCAGATCAGTTTCAAAGTTGATGAGGGGAGCTTCCTTGCCGGGATTGCCTATGAGCTGCCTGTATATGATGTTGATAAAAGCAGTGATTATTATGTCTGCGTGCCGGACGTGAATCTGTACAACGAGAAGTTCGGCTGTTATGACATAACACTCGCGTACAATAACAACAGCGGTGAAGGCGTTGAAGGCTATGCGTACAAAAATGGGATACTTTACGTTCCAAAAGGATCTGTAGACGATCCGGAGAATGAATACGAGACGATCACCGCATCACCGATCGCGGTTCAGATAAACTATTACTTTAAAGACGGCGGACTTGCCGCGGCGGATGGGGATGGGAAAGCAGGTGCCGATTATTCGAAGGAAATCCCGGTGCAGGTGCTTTCGGGAAATACTCCAGAGAACATGACTGCGCATGTGGAAAACATATTTGCGGACGACTCGGTTTCGATAGAAATCGGAAGTTATGGAAAAGAACAGGTCAGTGTAATGCTGAACGGCATGATTATGCCGATAAGCCGGGACGCATACGATTTGGAAGGCGGTATTCTTACTATTTATTCGTCGCCTGCTGTGATCTCGAATATCAATGTAGTTATTACTGAAAAATCCAAGCTGACGGCTTTGTTGGAAAAAGGCGCGGAGCGTCTGACCGGAAAGGTCTATGCTGACACTTATGTCAGCCCGGACAAAATGAAGTATTTCAGGACGGCATCGGGCAAACCGGTCACGCTGAATGCTGATCTTTCGAACTTGTATGTTGGCTGGCGGGGCTATTATGAGAAGGCGAAAGTCAAGTATTCGGGAGCGTCCAGGCTCGGATCAGATAACGAGGCGAGGATCAAGAAACTGATGGCTCTCAAAGGCTGGATGAACTCGGTCGACTACATGTACGGCGCATATGTCGAAGGCAATACGCAGGGTACAGGGAATCCGCAGGAGCTTGTGGGTATATGGGCGATAAACTCTTACACACTGGGCGTCAACAAAGCCCTCAATACCGGCGACAGACTCACAGCCGATATGCTTGTCACGAACGACGTTGAGGGTGACGGAGGGCAGGCGGCAAAGAAAACTATCTATGCATGGATGAAGCAGTACGCACAGAAACTCGAACTCAACAACGGCCAGGTCGGTGACACAAGAGGGGAGACTGAGCAGGGACCGAGCAGAAACTCGAACGGCATTGGCGGATTCACTAATTTCGCCTTCCAGTTCCCAAAGAAAGTAAAAGGTTCAGACACGAATCTCGTTCCGACGGGGGAGGAAGGGCACGGTAAGACAAATCCGGATATCTCTTTCGCTTCGGATGAAATCGATTCAAGCTACTATATCGCGGCGTCATGCTCACAGCTCGATGAGGATGCAGGCGCAACCGATACTGACGATGAAGACACAAACACCGTATATGTCGCATGCCTTGCGATGGGCGACGACTACGCGGTGTTTTCTTTTGCGACCGCGACGTCATGGGGGCATGGACAGGACGGCGCTGCGATCTACAAGTTCAAGACGGGCTGTAATGTCAAAGTCAGGAAGAAGTCGGGAGTTCCGGCGTTAGCGGCAGGAAACACCTGTTACAGCATGAAAGGCACCGAGTTCAAATTGTATGAGAGCCGTGATGACGCGATGTCCGGGAAATCGGAGGCTGCCATTTTCACGATCGGAGAGAACGGTGAGTCGGGTGAAGCAACGCTTTCGTCCGGAAAGTATTATCTTGTTGAAACAAAGGCGGGCAAGGGCTACAGCATACCACAGGAATATGCCGCGGCGTCCGGAGGCAAGGCGGTTACTGTGACCGGAGGCGAAAACGTATTTGAGATAGAAGCAGTGGACTGGCCAAAGCTTTGTCTTGTAAACACGCTCCTTAAAAAGCAGACAGACGGCTTTCCGTATGAACACGCTGAAGGCGGCGCATCTCTCGCAGGAGCGGTCTACAGATTTTCATATTACGACGGGACTTACGCTGATGTGAACGATGCCGAAAACTCGGGGGAGCCTTCTGCGGTCTGGTATTTTGAAACTGCGATCGATCAGGACGGAAAAGCCTCGATTTCCGGTTCGTCACCGAAACTCGCCGAGGGATATGACAGTTCGGCTTTGTGTAAAGATGAAGCCGGGCATACGGCGTTTCCGATCGGGACATACATAGTCGAAGAAGTCAAGCCGCCGGAAGGATATCTTCCCGATGCAGAAAAAAATGTTGTCAGGATCAGCGATGTGCCGGGCAGTACGTCTCCTGTCATTGATACATATAACGAGGGGAAAGGTGCGGCGATTTCAGAAGAAACTGTGATACGGGGCGGTGTTTCTGTCATTAAGCGGGACAAGGAGCTCGGTAAGCCGGAAGCGATCGGCGGGGCGTCTCTTTCGGGGATAGTAATGACGATCAGGAATGTTTCCGACCATGAGGTTGTAGTGAGGAAGGATCTCGACGGTGGAGAACCGCTTGACTGGTCCTCGGGAAACACTAATTTTGAGGACGGAAAAGCTGTCGTCATCCGACCGGGAGAGGATGTCGGAAGGCTGACTGTCAGATGGGATCCGGAATACGAGAACTCTGACGGCAGCAAAGGCGCATACCGCGCGTCGACTTTTGCAAATGACCTTCCGTACGGTGAATACACCATAAGAGAATCAGTATCTACCGCTTCTTACCAGAGAACGGATAAGACTGAGCATGAGTTCAGGATCGAAAAAGAAGGCGTGACGGTAACGCCGGGAGATGACGCGGACCTGTACTTTGATGACTATGTTTACAGAGGAGATATCAAAGGCGTAAAGATCGGAGAAGGCACTAACGAAAGGCTCGCTTATGTGCCTTTCAAAATAACGAATCTTGAGACGGGGGAAGCTCATGTGCTCGTGACG
>JAFOKI010000112.1 GCA_017419895.1 Eubacterium sp.
ACGACAATTGGGACATCCCCCGCGAATTCGAGCGGACCGTCCCGCAAGTCTTCCCGACTACCGCGCCTGGCAATTTCACATGGTGCGAGCAGGCCGGAAAAGTCGTGATGACCACTTTTTACCCATTCCAGTGGGACCTGAACTACGCAAACCCCACTGTCTTCAACGACATGACAGATGACATGCTGTTCCTCTGCAACCTCGGGATCGATGTCATCCGCCTCGACGCGGTACCATATATATGGAAGGAGCTCGGCACAAGATGCCGCAACCTCCCACAGGTCCACACGCTTGTCCGCATGATGCGCATCGTTTGCGAGATCGTCTGCCCCGGCACACTGCTCCTGGGCGAAGTCGTTATGGAACCCAGGCAGGTCGTTCCCTATTTCGGTACGGTCGACAAGCCCGAGTGTCACCTGCTTTACAACGTGACTACCATGGCATCCCTCTGGCACACGACCGCAACAAAGGACGTGCGTCTGCTCTCGCATCAGCTCGGGCAGATCTTCGCGCTCCCCAAACAGTATCTTTTCCTTAATTATCTCCGTTGCCACGACGATATCGGCTGGGGTCTGGACTATGATTTCCTGGCGAACTTTGAGCAGTATGAGGTTCCCCATAAGAAATTCCTGAATGATTACCTGACAGGAAACTGGCCGGGAAGCCCCGCGAGAGGCGAGCTTTACAATGACGACCCGACTCTTGGTGACGCGAGGCTTTGCGGGACAACAGCCTCGCTCTGCGGCATCACCGCGGCAAAAGAGACAGGCGACACCGCACTGATGGAGCGCTCGGTCCGTTTCGACCTGACTCTTCACGCGTTCATGTTCTCACTCAGCGGGATCCCTGTAATCTACAGCGGAGACGAGATCGCGCAGGAAAACGACGTGTCGTACCATTTCGACCCGTTCAAGGCTGCCGACAGCAGGTTCCTCCACCGCGGCCATCTCGATTACGACAAAGCCGCCCAGCGGCATGACCCCTCCACTGCCCCCGGCCAGATATTCAGCGGCATCGGGCAGCTGGAAGAACTTCGCGCGGCGCATCCAGCGTTCGGAGCCGATGCGGACACCTGGATAGAATTTACCGGCAACGACCACGTGCTCGGAATCGGAAGGTATGTACCTGCCGCACCTGCATCAGGCATTGCCGGAAAACCGGAAACAGCCGGCACGGCCGCACACCCTGCCGAAAAAGTAATCTGCCTTTACAACTTCTCCGAATTCGATCAGACAGTCTGGATCGGAGAAGCAGCGGGTATGACCGATATGGTGACCGGTTTCAAGATGACCGGACCGGATGTACACCTTCCTGCTTGTGGATTTATCTGGCTGACCAAGGAGATGTAGCAATGAACACAAAACTCATATTCCTCGACATAGACGGTACGCTCACTCTCCCGGGCGAAAATGTCCCGCCAAAAAGCGCGATCGAAGCGTTGAACGCGGCAAAAGCCGCAGGCCACAAACTGTTTCTCTGCACGGGAAGAAATCCCGCGATGCTTGCGCCGCTCATGAAATACGGCTTTGACGGGGTCGTCGCTGTAGCTGGCGGCTATGTTGCGGTCGGGGACAAAGTGCTCTACGACTGCCCCATGACACCCGAGCAGTTCGAGACTGCAATGCGGCTCATGAAAGAAAACGATGTCTTCAGGACTATTGAAGCGCGCGACGGCTCGTGGTGTGACGAAGACCTCACGACATTCTTCGCCGGGGTGAAAGAAGGCGGCAGTGAACTCATGCGCTGGCGCAAAGCCATCGAGCAGGATCTCGGCATCATGCCGATGAGTCAGTTCGACGGGCGTCCTATATATAAGATAGTTTACATGTGCCATAATTTAGCGCAGCTCGAGCCTGCCCGCGAGGCGCTCGAGAGCGATTTCAGGTTCGTCACGCAGACCGCTTTCACGAGCGACTGCATTAACGGCGAGATGATAAACCGCAATTTCGACAAAGGCCATGGTGTCCGCCTGATTACTGATTTTTTCGGTGAAGACCTCTCGGATACTTACGGTTTTGGTGACAGCATGAACGACCTTGAGATGATTGAGACTGTCGGAACAGCCTGCTGTATGGAGAACGGAAGCCCAGAGCTCAAGGCGAAATGCGATTTCATCTGCGCGCCGCCGGAAAAGGACGGTTTGGCGCTCGCTTTCAGGGATCTCAGGCTGATCTAGAATACTCTGCGCTGCATAATATTCGCAGAAGCCATACTTTGTGAAAAATCAAGTTTACCGCCCCAGGCAAATACGATATAATTAAAGGTATGATCAATCATTTCTTTATATAAATCCTACATTTTATTTCTAAACAACTGAACAGGAGGTATTCCCCATGGCACTCAACTACAGAAAATGTGCCGAGGAGATCGCCGCCAATATTGGCGGCGGCAGCAATGTAGTCAGTGCCGCCCACTGCGCTACCAGACTCAGGCTGGTTATCGCCGATAACAGCAAGATCAACAAAAAAGCTCTGGAAGATGTGGACGGCGTGAAGGGCATGTTCGAGTCGAACGGCCAGCTGCAGCTGATCATCGGAACAGGCACCGTCAACAAAGTTTACGAAGAGTTTCTCTCCGTAACAGGCGCTTCCGCAGCGACAAAAGACGATGTCAAAGCAGCCGCGGCATCCAAGATGCCGCTTTGGAAAAAGATTCTCAAGACCCCGGGCGACGTATTCGTCCCGATCCTGCCCGCAATCGTGGCATCGGGTCTCATGATGGGTCTTGTAGAGGCTTTAGGTAAAGCGATTCCGACATTCTCCGAGACCGGCTGGTACGGATTCCTCGACCTTGTCGCGAACACCGCTTTTGCGATGCTGCCCGTACTGGTCGCAGTATCTGCAGCCCGGGTATTCGGAGGCAACCTGTTCCTCGGCGCGGTCACCGGACTCATGATGGTCCATCCTGCGCTGATGAACGCGTGGACGGTAACGCCCGCGAACCAGCCCGCCGTATGGGACATGGGGTTCTTTACCATTAAGCAAGTAGGATATCAGGGACATGTAATCCCCGTGATACTCGCCGTGCTTCTCATGGCGACGGTGGAGAAATGGCTTCACAAACACGTACCTGAAATGATAGACCTGTTCGTGACGCCTCTATGTACGGTGCTCATAACAGCATTCGCTACTTTCGTCGTCATCGGACCGGTCTTCTCGATCCTTGAAAACTGGGTACTCATGGGAGCTGAATGGCTCGTAACTGCTACGTCCGGAATAGGCGCGACGATAATGGGAGCGCTATATCCGTTCACTGTAGTAATGGGCCTGCATCATATGTACAACGTCATTGAGGCAGGCATGCTATCGGGTCCGGGCGGACTAAACATATGGATGCCGATAGCGTCGGCCGCGAACTTTGCCCAGTTCGGAGC
>JAFOKI010000013.1 GCA_017419895.1 Eubacterium sp.
GGAAAGAATACTCACTCATCCAGCCGACCGGCGGCGGAGCGTACAGACGCGAGATATCGTGGAGCGCGTTCAATGGCCAGTCGAATATCGTTGCGAATATGCTGATAGGCCGCGGATATAAAAGAGGGGACAAGATAGGCATCCTTATGATGAACTGTCTGGAATGGCTCCCGATCTATTTCGGGATACTGAAAGCAGGAATGATCGCGGTGCCGTTCAACTTCAGATATACGGCGGATGAGATACTTTACTGCGCGGGCAAGTCTGAGCTCGACATGATCCTTTTCGGACCGCAGTTCATCGGCCGTATCGAGAGCATAGTCGGAAAACTGGATGACGATCTCGAACTTCTCTATGTAGGTGACAACTGCCCGTCTTTCGCGGAATGCTTCGCGCAGGCTGTGGATGGGGTATCGGATGACGATCCCGGTGTCAGGATAACGAATCAGGACGACGCGGCCATTTATTTCTCGTCCGGCACAACAGGTTTCCCCAAGGCTATACTTCATAACCACGAGAGCCTGATGCATGCCGCGCTCACAGAGCAGAACCATCATTCGCAGAACCGTGACGATGTGTTCCTTTGTATCCCGCCGCTCTATCATACGGGCGCCAAGATGCACTGGTTCGGAAGCCTTGTGTCGGGAAGCAAAGCCGTACTCCTCAAGGGCAACGCCCCGAAGGACGTTATCAAAGCCGTTTCGGACGAGCGCTGCACGATAGTCTGGCTCCTCGTTCCCTGGGCGCAGGATATCCTTGACGCGATCGACAGCGGCGAAGTGGTCCTGGAGGATTATCATCTCTCGCAGTGGAGACTCATGCACATCGGAGCGCAGCCGGTTCCGCCTTCGCTCATCAAGCGCTGGAAAAAGGTCTTCCCGCATCACGATTACGACACCAACTACGGTCTTTCGGAATCGACAGGTCCGGGATGCGTGCACCTTGGAGTTGAGAATATCAATAAAGTCGGAGCTATCGGGATCCCGGGCTACGGCTGGGAGGCCAGGATATGCGACGAACATATGCAGGATGTCGAACAGGGAACGATAGGGGAGCTTTGTGTGAAGGGCCCCGGAGTCATGACCTGCTACTATAATGACAGTGAAGCAACAGCGGAAACCCTGGCAGGCGACTGGCTCAAGACAGGCGACATGGCCAGGATGGACGAAGACGGCTTCATTTACCTGGTCGACAGGAAGAAGGATGTCATCGTCAGCGGCGGTGAGAACCTCTATCCGGTGCAGATCGAGAACTTCCTGAGAGCAAACGATAAGATCAAGGACGTCGCGGTCATCGGTCTTCCGGACAAGCGTCTCGGAGAGATCGCAGGAGCGATAATAAGCATAAAAGACGGGATGACAGCCACAGAAGACGAGATCAACGAATTCTGCCTGGAACTCCCGAGATACAAACGCCCACGCAAGATCATATTTGCGGACGTTCCGAGGAATCCGACCGGCAAGATAGAGAAACCGCTCCTGAGGCGTATGTACGGTCAGGAATACCTCGTCGATTACGAGAACAGAGGCTGACGCGCGGCACCCCGCGCGCAATGGCTTCCCGAGATTCAGGAAGCCGGAGTAGAGAGGAGATATACACATGAAAAAGCTTATGCTTGGGAACGAAGCGATAGCCCGCGGCCTTTATGAAGCCGGCTGTTCGTTCGTTTCCAGTTACCCCGGAACGCCAAGCACGGAAATCACGGAAGAAGCCGCTAAATTCAGCGAGATCTACTGTGAATGGGCTCCGAACGAGAAGGTTGCCATGGAAGTCGCCTTCGGCGCGACTCTCGGCGGAAAGCGCACAGCAACAGCCATGAAAATGGTCGGACTGAATGTCGCGGCGGATCCTTTGTTCACCATATCCTACATCGGAGTGGACAACGGTATGCTCATGTTCGTGGCGGATGACCCCGGCGTCCATTCGTCCCAGAACGAGCAGGATTCAAGACATTACGCAATCGCGGCAAAACTCCCGATGATCGAGCCGGCGGATTCGCAGGAAGCGCTTGATTTTGTAAAAAAGGGCTATGAACTTTCTGAGAAATTCAAAACTGCTGTAATGGTCAAAATGGTGACCAGGATCGCGCACGCTCAGAGCATCGTCGAATTGGGTGAAAGAGCAGAGCATGAGCCGGTCAAGTATGAAAAGAAATTTGAGCGCGTGATGCTTCCTGTCAACGCGATGAAGGGCCACATCAAGGTAGAAGCCCGCATGAAGGAGCTCACGGAGTTCGCCGAGACTACTGACCTCAACCGTATAGAAAAAGGGACTGACAACAAGGTCGGCGTAATCACTTCGTCGACTTCTTACCAGTATGCGAGAGAGGTGTTCGGAGAGAGCGCAAGCATCCTCAAACTTGGTCTTGTTAACCCGCTTCCGGTACAGAAGATCAGGGATTTCGTGGCTTCGGTCGAGACATGTTATGTCGTGGAAGAACTCGATCCCGTGATCGAAGAACACTGCGAGCGCATCGGCGTAAAAGTAAAAGGCAAGGAATGCTTCCCGTCGATCAACGAGTTTTCACAGAACATCCTGAGAGATTCTCTCGGAATGGAACTCGCTGAAACGACTGCCGCAGACGCAGTCATTCCGGGACGTCCCCCGGTAATGTGCTCGGGATGTCCACACAGAGGCATGTTCTACACACTCAAAAAGAATAAATGCACGGTATTCGGAGACATCGGATGCTACACACTCGGCGCAACTCCGCCACTCAGCGCGATGGACGTATGCGTATGCATGGGCGCCTCCGTATCCGGACTTCACGGCTTCAACAAAGCTCTCGAATCCGAGGGTAAACAGAATGCCGTCTGCGTGATCGGCGATTCTACGTTCATGCATTCCGGTATGACCGGGCTTGCGGATATCGCTTACAACCAGAGCAATTCGACGGTCATTATCCTCGACAATTCGATCACGGGTATGACCGGTCACCAGCAGAATCCGACCACCGGACTCGACATACACGGAAACCCGGCAGGGAAGATCGACCTGGAGAAGCTTTGTGAAGCGATGGGCATCAAAAATGTCAGGGTTGTCGATCCGTATAACCTAGCCGAGCTCGACACTGTGCTGAAAGAAGAGCTTGCTAAAGACGAACCGTCGGTTATCATCAGCCGCCGTCCGTGCGCTCTCCTGAAAACCGTCAAGCATAATCCGCCGCTCAAAGCGGATCCCGAGAAGTGCATAGGCTGCCGCTCCTGCATGAGGATCGGCTGCCCGTCGATAAGCTTCAGGGATGGCAAAGCGGTCATAGACCAGACACAGTGCGTGGGATGCGGCGTGTGCGGACAGCTTTGTCCGGTAGGCGCGATAGGCTGAGCGAGTCAGGGGGTCAAAGCTATGAAAACAACTAACATCATGATAGTAGGTGTCGGCGGTCAGGGAAGCCTCCTCGCGAGCAGAGTCCTCGGAGAGCTGTTCCTTATGAAGGGAGTCGACGTAAAAGTTTCTGAAGTCCACGGAATGAGCCAGAGAGGCGGAAGCGTCGTGACTTACGTCCGTTTCGGCGACAAAGTCTATTCGCCGATCGTGGACAAGGGTGAAGCCGATTATATCGTCTCATTTGAAGGTCTTGAAGCGGCCAGATGGCTGCCGTACCTTAAGAAAGGCGGCACAATAGTAACGAATACGCAGCAGATCGACCCGATGCCGGTCGTAACCGGCGTCGCGGAATACCCGGAAGACATCATTGGCAAAATCAAAGCTGCCGGCGCAAATGTGGACGCGCTCGACTGCCTCGCGCTCGCGGAGCAGGCGGGTTCATCGAAGGCCGTGAACGTAGTTCTCCTTGGAAGACTTTCCAAGTATTTCGATTTCACGGATGCTGAGTGGGAGGAAGCTCTTACCAGATGCGTTCCCGGGAAGTTCCTGGAGATGAACAAGAAGGCGTTCTACATCGGGAAGAATGCCGAGTGAACAGAATTGACGCAGCCGCCGCGGTAAACGGCGGCTGTTTGGTGATTGGGATGAAAGAACTCGAAAAAGTACGATCGTTCTTCTCGGACGATAAATACGCTACAGACGCGACGGGAATCGTAATCGAAGATTATGACGAAGGATACGCAAAAGTCGCTCTACGGCTCGATAAAAGGCATAGAAACGCTGTTGGACACGTGATGGGAGCCGTCTACTATACTTTGGCGGATTTTGCGTTTGCCGTGGCGAACAATCATGACACGGAAAAGCCGGTAACGGTGACTTTGTCGAGCACGATAGATTACCTCAGCGAGGTGAAAGGTGACTCGATGTACGCGGTCGCGGAAGTCCTTAAGGAAGGACGCAAGATCTGTTACTACAGGATCGATATTTTCGACGACGACGGCTGCAAATGCGCGGTCGTTATGACTAAAGGGTACAGGGTGCCGAAGGAGTGATCCGCGGCTGGCTGCCGGATGACGGCATGTTCATACAAAGATTGGCAGGCAGAATGAAAAGAGTTGTTTTATACGGAAGAGGAACAGATTATAACCAAAACCTCGACCGCATCATGTCGATGGAACGTGACGGTGAGATAAAGGTCATTGGACTCACTGACAGCAGTACCATACACGGCGGGACTTGCGACGGGTTCCCGCTGATTTCTGTGGATGAGATATCGGATCTCGATCCGGACATTATATTTGTAATGACATCTAAGTACGCTACGGAAATCACCAAAACATTGATCGGCAGTTATGGTATCGATCCGGA